>SKKM01000309.1 GCA_007121485.1 Wenzhouxiangella sp.
CCGGTCAGCAGGTTGAGCTCTGCCTGGCCGTGGCCGCGCACCTCGGCCGAGGGCGAGTGGGTGCGCAGGTATTCGCACGGCAGCTCGAAACTCTGCCCGTCGTCGAACTCGACGATCAGCAGACGGCGGCTTTTTTCCAGGCGGATTTCAGTCGGATCAGGCATCGAAGTCTCAGGGCGGCGTGTAGAAAGTCGGTGAGCCGGGCCCGACCGGCAAGCCGAGGCCGAAAACCCAGACAAAAAACAGGATTACCCAGCTGATGAAATAGAAAATCGAGTAGGGCAGCATGGTGGCGATCAGCGTGCCGATCCCGAAGCGCTTGTCGTAGCGGGTGGCCCAGGCCAGGATCAGGCCGAAGTAGCTCATCATCGGGGTGATGATGTTGGTGGTCGAATCGCCGATGCGGTAGGCGCCCTGGATCACCTCCGGTGCATAGCCGATCAGCATCAGCATGGGCACGAACACCGGCGCGGTTACCGCCCACTGGGCCGAGGCTGAGCCCAGGCTCAGGTTGACGATCGCGCACATGATGATGAAGAACAGGAAGACGATCGGTCCCGTCAACTCGATGCTCTTCAGGAAGTCTGCGCCGGAGATGGCCGTAATGAGGCCCAGATTGGTCCAGCCGAAAAAGGCGACGAACTGCGCGGCGAAGAACACCAGCACGATGTACAGGCCCAGGGTGGAAATGGCCGAGGCCATGCCGTCGATCACGTCGCGGTCGTTTTTCATGGTGCCGACCACGCGCCCGTAAGCGAAGCCCGTGGCGAGGAAGAACACGAAGATCCAGGCCACGATGGAGCGGAAGAACGGCCCGGATGTTTCGATGAAGCCTTCGCCAACCGCGTTGGGATCGCGCAGCACGCCGTTTTCCGGCAGCACCATGATCAGGATGAGCGCGATCACGCCGAGCACGGCCAGGCCGGCCATCACCAGGCCCTTTTTCTCTTCGGCCTTGAGCGGGCTCATCTGGCTGTCGTCGAGCACGTGTGGATCGGCGCGGGAATCGTCGTACTGGCCCAGCTTGGGCTCGACGATGAAGATGGTGACCAGCGAACCGACCGCGGTGATCATGAAGGTGCTGACGATCATGAAGTACCAGTTGGCGGTCGCGAAGACCTCGTAATCGGGGTCGATCAGGCGCGCGGCTTCGGTGGTGATGCCGGCCAGCAGCGGGTCGATGGTGCCCAGCAACAGGTTGGCGGAGTAGCCGCCGGAAACCCCGGCAAAGGCCGCCGCCATGCCGGCCAGCGGATGCCGGCCGAGTGCCAGGAAAATGGCGCCGCCCAATGGCACCAGCACCACGTAGCCCATTTCCGACGCGGTGTTGGAAATCACGCCGGCGAAGACCAGGGCCACGGTGACCAGGTGCTTGGGCGCGTTCAGCACGATGGCACGCACCATGGCCGACAACAGGCCGGACTTTTCCGCCACGCCGACGCCGAGCATCGCGACCAGCACAACGCCCAGGGGCGCGAAGTTGACGAAGTTGCTGACCAGGTTGCCGAAGATCCGGCGCACGCCTTCGGCGTTCATCAGGCTCACGACCTCGATGGTCTGCCCTTGCGTGCCGGGGCGCACGTCCTCGACCGAAACACCGATCCAGCCCAGCAGCCCGGACAGGAACACCATGCCGAGGGCCAGCAGGGCGAATAGGGTCACCGGGTGCGGCAGCAGGTTGCCCAGCCACTCGACGGTGTCGAGGAAGCGGGTAAACCAGTTGCGCTGTTCGATCGGCTGCGGCGGGTTGCGAGTGCTCACGTTGCTGTTTTCTGGCGCTCTTCGCGGCGGGTCGGGGCAGAGCGCATGATAGCAACAGGCCGGCGCCTGTGCAGACCGGCCTCAACCCCGGATGCCTGCGTGCAAGCCGGGTTAATTGCGCTGTGCGGCGCGGCGGCGCAGATGGTTGAGCAGATCGACCCGGGTGATCAGTCCAAGGAAGCGCTCGCCGTCCATGACGATGGCGACGTGGTCACGGTTGAAGATGGGCAGCAGTTCGTCGATGGGGGCGCGGTAGTCGACCGACTCCAGCTCGGTCACCATGGCAGCGGTCACCGGCTCGGCGAAACGCCGCTCATCCTCGTAGACGTGGACCAGGATGTCGGACTCGTCGACGATGCCGACGATGCGCTCACCGTCCATCACCGGGAGCTGGGAGATGTCGTAGAGCATCATGCGCTTGTAGGCGTTGGCCAGGCTTTCCGTGTGGCCGACGGTGACCGCGTCGCGGCTGGCCATGGGGCGGGCGATCAGGTCCCTCAGGTCGCCGTGATTGCTGCCGGGAAGAAGCCCGTGATCGCGCATCCAGTGATCGTTATAGACCTTGGACAGGTAGCGGTTGCCGGTGTCGCAGACCAGCGAGAGCACGCGCTTGGGCTCGGTCTGTTCGCGGCAGTAGCGCAAGGCCGCCGCCACCAGGGTGCCGGTGGAGGACCCGCCCATCAGGCCCTCGCGCTTGAGCAACTCGCGCGCGGTGAGGAAGCTCTCGCGGTCGGAGATGCTGTAGGCCTTGCCGACCCGCGAAAAATCGCTGATCGAGGGCAGGAAGTCTTCGCCGATGCCCTCGACCAGCCAGCCGCCGGCGTCGTCGCGCACGTGGCCGGTGGCGATGTAGTCGGCCAGGATCGAGCCTTCCGGATCGGCCAGCACCAGTTCCAGTTCGGGGGCGGCCTCGGCGAAATACCGCGACAGTCCGGTAATGGTGCCACTGGATCCGACGCCGATGACGATGGCGTCCAGCCGGCCTTCCATCTGGCGCCAGATCTCCGGCCCGGTCATGGTCTCGTGGGCCAGCGGATTGTCGGGATTGCCGAACTGGTTGATGAAATAGCTGTTCGGCGTCTCCTCGGCAAGGCGCGCGGCCAGGTCCTGGTAGTACTCGGGATGGCCCTTGCCGACGTCGGAGCGCGTGATCACCACGTCGGCGCCCATGGCCTTGAGGTTGGAGATCTTCTCCCGGCTCATTTTGTCCGGGATCACCAGGATCAGCCGGTAGCCCTTGCTGGCGGCGACGAGCGCAAGCCCCAGGCCGGTGTTGCCGGCCGTGCCCTCGACCAGGGTGGCGCCCGGCTTCAGGTCACCGCGCTGCTCGGCTGCTTCGATCATTTTCAGCGCGATGCGGTCCTTGATGGAGCCACCGGGGTTGGCACTTTCCAGCTTCAGGAACAGTTCGCACGGCCCGGTATCGAGCTGGTTGACGCGGACGATCGGCGTGTCACCGATCAGTTCGAGGACGTTGTTGTAGATGGACATGGGGCAAGGCGGGATCGGGTCGGTCGGATGGCGGGCAAAAAAAAACCGCCCGGCAGAACTCTGGGTTGCGACCGGGCGGTGTGTCTGGGTTTTCGAGATGATCGTCAGGCGGCGTTGGCCTGTTCCATCATCCGCGTCAGCTGATCCTTGGCCCGCAGTTTTTCGCGCTTGAGCTGGTTGAGCGCCAGGTTTTCCATCGGTGCCGTGCCATGCTCGGCCGCCAGCACGCGCTTTTCAAGCTGCTGGTGGTGGTTGTAGAGACGCCGAAACTCTTCGTTTTCCTTGAGCATGGTTTCCATCTCTTGCTGACGATTTTCGAACATCGCGTAACTCCTTGATTGAGCAGGATCGTGAACCGACACGGCTGCCAGGCCGTTGCTGCCTGGGCCGCGTCGCGGGATTTCATGATCTTGATTGTGTAATTGAATCAGACACATAGCCTGTTTGGGGCGGCGACAATCACCGCTTGGCGAACTGTTGCATGGCGCAACCGCCCGTGTCCTACTTGTATCGCAAAGCGCGGTGATGTGCAAGCCGCGGGGGCCGGCACGCGGTCGGGCAACGTTCAGTCGTAAAGCAGGATCACGTCGACCCGGCGGTTCTGCCGACGACCGTCTTCACTCTCGTTGCTGGCGATGGGGAATTCCTGGCCCATGCCGACGGCCTGGATGCGCTCGGCGTCCACGCCGAGCGCGATCAGTTCGCGCCGGACAGAGTCGGCGCGTGCCTGCGAGATGCGCATGTTGACCTGGGCGGTTCCGGTGCTGTCCGTGTGGCCTTCGATTCGGATACGCCGATCCGGCTCGCTTTGCAGCAGTTCGACGACGTCTTCCAGGTTGGCCCGGGCATAGTCGGCCAGATCGGTCTGCCCGAGCTCGAACAGCACGTCGCCAAGCGTGATCACGACGCCGCGATCGGTTTCGCGCAGTTCCATCAGTTCCAGCCGGCGTCGCAGCGAGTCGGCGGCTTCCGAGGCTAGCTGCGCCTCGCGCCGCGCCAACTCGATCTCGCTGGCCTGGGCCTCGGCCAGGCGGCGGGCGGCTTGCGCTTCTTCGCGCGCTTCGCGCTCGCGGCGGGCGGCTTCGTCGCGCTGTTCGTCGGCGGTCATCGCCGCGCGCCGGGCGCGCTCGATTTCTTCCAGGGTGGTGGCGCTGATCAATCGCGCCTCCTCGGCTTCGCGTCGGGCCTGCTCGACTTCGAGGCGGCTGGCGCGCAGCAGCAACTGGGTGCGCTCCTGGTCGAGTTCGTCGATGCGCGCGCGGGCCTGGGCGCGGAAGGCTTCGGCCCGGGCGATTTCGATGCGCTTCTCGGCGATGCGGATGCGGTGGGCGCGTTCGTCCTCGTTCAGGCCATCGGCCGCCGCCGCGCGCACCGCGCGCTCGGCGTCGGCCAGGGCCAGCGGCACGCGCCCGGACAGCTCGCTGTCATCGCGGAAGCTGGCCAGATCACTGCGCAGGTTGGCCAGCGCGCCGTCGTCTCGCTGCGGGGTCGCGCAGCCGGTCGTGGCCAGGATGACGCCCAGGGCGATGACAAGCGCCGTTGCGGGAAGCAGCCGCTTCATTCCAGTGCCTCCCGCCCGAAGGCCTCGACCAGGTCAGAGCGCAGGCGCTCCAGGGCGCGCTGGCGCTGGGCCAGTTCTGCCCGGGTCTGCGCTGCCCGGGTGCGGGCCAGCGCGAGTTGGGCCTCGATTTCGGCCTCGTCGGCCAGGCGCCGGCTCTCCGTTGCCCGGCCGGCCTGCATCTGCGTGCGGGCGGACTCCAGGCGTTCGCGCGCGAACCGCAGCTCCAGCGGCGCGTATTCCGCGGCGCCGGCCTGTTCGGCCTGGAGCACGGCGTTCTCGGCGTTGTCGAGCACGCGCGGGTCGGGCGGCGTGGTGGCGCAGGCTGCCAGCGTGAGCAGGGTCACCATCGCAAGCAGCCTCAATGGATTGGTTGTCATGACACGTGATGTTTCCTGAGACGGGGTTCCGCAAAAACAGGGGAACGACACCCCAGTTTAACCGGCATCGGGCTGGTTTTCCGGCCTGGCCGCCTGCAGTTTGTCCCTGCTTTCCAGCCGTGCGCAGATGGCCTGGATCCGGTCCAGGCCGTCCAGGCTGCAGCCGAACCGGCGCGCGTTGTAGACCTGTGGCAACAGACAGCAATCGGCCAGCCCCGGTTCCTCGTCGCAGCAGAAAGGCCGTTCTTCGCGTCCCAGCAGCGTCTCCACCGCGGCCAGGCCGCTCTCGGTCCAGTGCCGGTACCAGGCCAGACGGGCGGATTCATCGAAGCCGCCGACCTCGACCAGGTAGGACAGTACGCGCAGGTTGTTGAGCGGGTGGATGTCGCAGGCGATCAGCTGGGCGATGGCCCGGGCCTCGGCCCTGCGGCCTGGCTCGGCCGGCAGCAGAGGAGTTTGTGGGAAGCGCTCGTCCAGGTATTCGATGATGGCGAGCGACTGGCCGAGCACCAGCTCGCCGTGGACCAGGGTCGGCACCAGGCCCTGCGGGTTGAGCGAGCGGTAGTCATCGGCGTGCTGCTCGCCGCCGTTTTTGACCAGATGGACCGGGCGCAGCTCATATGCCAGCCCCTTGAGCGCCAGCGCCAGGCGCACCCTGTAGCTGGCCGACGAGCGCCAGTACGAATAAAGAATCAGCGGCTTGTCGTCGTTTTGGTGCTTGTTCATCGGAGTTTCTTGGAATGGTCTGGTGTTTAAAGCCTCTCGCAAAGGCGCAAAGACGCCAAGGGAAGAAGAGAAAAGGTTTAAAAGCAAAAAATGCTCAGAACCTGCGCAAATTCACTTTTGCTTTGGCCTTCCATTCCTGCGCGCTTTTATTCTTTCTTTTCCTTTGCGCCCTTGGCGTCTTTGCGCCTTTGCGAGACGCTTTTTCAAGGCCGCCGCCCCGAAAACGAAGCTAGCGCCGGTACTCGATCAGGGTCTGTTCGATCGGCCCGAAAATGCTCTCCCCGCGCGAGTCGAGCATCTCGACCCTGACCACGTCGCCGAACTGCAGGAACGGCGTGCTCGGCTTGCCCTCGGCAATGATTTCCAGCATGCGCTTCTCGGCCAGGCAGGAGGCGCCGCGGGCGGTGTCCTGGTTGGCGATGGTGCCGGAGCCGACCAGGGTGCCGGCGGCCAGGGGTCGGGTGCGGGCGGCGTGGGCGACCAGTTCGGCGAATGAGAACTGCATGTCTTCGCCGGCTTCAGGCTGACCGAACAATTCACCGTTCAGCCAGGTCTTGAGCGGCAGGTGCAGCTTGTCGTCGCGCCAGGCATCGCCCAGCTCGTCGGGCGTCACCGCGACCGGCGCCAGGGCCGAGCGCGGCTTGGACTGCAGAAAGCCAAAGCCCTTGGCCAGCTCGCCCGGAATGAGGTTGCGCAGCGAGACGTCGTTGAGCAGGGTGATCAACTGGATGTGCCGGCCGCATTCAGCGGCCG
>SKKM01000086.1 GCA_007121485.1 Wenzhouxiangella sp.
CCGCCGCCGGCCAGCAGCCGGGTTTCCATCAGGTTGGTCGCCACGCCCACATCGGCTGCCGCTTCCTCCACGCACTGCGAGACCGTGCGCACGCTGTGCCCGGGCTTGAGTCCCGCGTCCCACAGCACCTGCACGAAGGCCTCGATGATGGCGGCCAGGTTCTGATCCGGACGCTCGCCGGTCTGCGAGTACAGGACCAGCAGGTCGACGTCGGAGTGCGGGTGCAGCTCGCCGCGCCCGAAGCCGCCGACGGCGCACAGCTCCAGTTCCGTCGACACCGCGACCAGGCGGCGCCAGGCGGCCAGCACCAGCTGCTCGACCACCCAGGCTCGGGCGTGCACCAACTCGCGGATATGGGTGCCGGCGGCGAACCGCGCCGACAGCTCACGGTCGGCCCGCTCGCGCGAGGCCTTCAGGATCCGGGCCAGGGCCTGGGCGTCAGCGGGCAGATCGGCCAGCGTGGCCAGATCCAGGCAGCGGCGGGTGGCCGCCACGGCGCCCAGGCGTTCGTTCACAGCGGGTCGTCGGGCAGCCGCGTGAGGACGTCGACGCCGTCGTCGGTGACCGCGAGGGTGTGCTCCCACTGCGCCGACAGGCTGCGGTCGCGGGTGATCACGGTCCACTGGTCCGGTAGCAGCCGGGTTGCCGCCTTGCCCAGGTTGATCATGGGCTCGATGGTGAAGGTCATGCCGCGCTCCAGCACCACGCCGGTACCCGGCCGGCCGTAGTGCAGGACCTGCGGCGGCTCGTGGAACACCCGCCCGATGCCGTGACCACAGTACTCGCGCACGACCGAGCAGCGCTCGCCTTCGGCATAGGTCTGGATGGCATGCCCGATGTCGCCGAGGGTCACGCCCGGCCGCACCATTTCGATCCCGGTCAGCATGGCCTGGTGGGCGACCTCGCAGATCCGGCGCGCCTTGACCGAGGGTTCGCCGACGAAAAACATCTTGCTGGTATCGCCGTGCCAGCCGTTCTTGATCACGGTCACGTCGATATTCAGGATGTCGCCCTCTTTCAACACCTTGTCGCCGGGTATGCCGTGGCAGACCACGTGGTTGACCGAGGTGCAGATCGACTTCGGAAAGCCGCGGTAGTTGAGCGGCGCGGGCACGGCCTTGAGTTCGTCGACAATGTAGGCATGACAGAGGGCGTCGAGTTCGCCCGTCGTCACGCCGGGCTGCACGTGGTCACGGATCATGCGCAGGACGCGCGCAGCCTGCTGGCCGGCAACCCGCATGGCTTCGATCTCTTCGGCGGTCTTGAGCTGGACGACTTCGTTCATGCGAAGGCTTGCAGGACGTGAAAAGCCCGTCATTTTAACCGATGGCGGGGATTGGCCGATCAAGCCCGCGAGGGCGTCGGACTCAAAGATATGCCTTTTGGCACGTGCGCAGTGTCCGAACCTTTGAGAACATGCAAGCCTGACCTTAGTTGCAGCTGGACCTTGAACGTGAAAGTTCTGCTCAAAATCGTGCTCCCCGCCGTGCTGATGATCGCCGGGTCGATTGCCGTGGTGATGATGCTGGCCGGCCAGCGTCCGCCGCCGCAGGAGCGCGAAACCATGGTTGCGGCGATGCTGGTCGACGTCATCATCGCCCAACCCAGCGACGGCTTTTTCATCGTCCAGTCCCAGGGCTCCGTGCAGCCGCGCACGCAGACTTCAGTGGCGGCCGAGGTCAGCGGTCGCATCGTGCGCCTGGGCGACAGCTTTACCGCCGGCGGTTTCTTCCGCGCCGGCGAGACCCTGGCCGAGATCGATCCCAGCGACTACGAGGCCGCCTTGCTGCAGGCCGAGGCCGACCTGGCCTCGGCGCGTTCGCGCCTGGCCGACGAGGAAGCGCGCTCGGAGCAGGCCCGCCGCGACTGGCAACGGCTGCACGGCACCGAGCGCGAGCCCAGCGACCTGGTGCTGCGCCTGCCGCAGGTCGACGGCGCAAGAGCCGCCGGGCTGGCCGCTGAAGCCGGCGTGCTGCGCGCCCGCCGCAACCTGGAGCGCACCCGCATCAGCCTGCCCTTCGACGGCATGGTGCGCACGCGCCAGGTCGACCTCGGGCAGTTCGTCTCGACGGGAACGCCACTGGGCGTGGTATTCGCCGTCGACGTCGCCGAGATCCGCCTGTCGCTGTCGGACCAGGAACTGGCCTTTCTCGATCTGCCGGCGCCCGGCGCCACCACCAGCGACCAGGGCATTCCAGTCACGCTGTCCGGCTCGGTGGCGGGCCGGCGCGGCAGTTGGGATGCGCGCATCGTGCGCACCGAAGGCGTGGTCGACGAAAGTACCCGCCTGGTCAACGCGGTCGCGGTCGTCGAAGACCCCTACGGCCTGCTCGGCACACGGCGTGAACTGCCGCTGCCCATGGGCACCTTCGTCCGGGCCGACATCCAGGGCCGGGCCTCGGCCGGGCTGATCGAGCTGCCGCGCTCGGCCCTGCGCGAGAACAACACGGTGTTTCTGGCCAATGACCAGGACCAGCTGGAGGTGCGCTCGGTTGAGCTGATGCGCGCCACGGCCCAGCGCGCCTACGTGCGCAACTCGCTCAAGGAGGGCGACCGGGTCATCACCACGGCCATCCAGGCGCCGATTCCAGGGCTGCCGCTGCGAGTCCGGGACACGGTGGAGGAGCGGCCGCAGCTGCGCATCCTGCCGGACGAATCCGGCCTGGCCAGCTTCGGTGACGCGCCATGATCGAGGCACAGCGCAACTGGTACGGCAACATCATCGCCTGGTTCGCCCACAACCCGGTCGCGGCCAACCTGTTGATGGTGGTCCTGCTGGCCGGCGGCCTGTATTCGGCCATCACCATCAGCAAGGAGGTCATGCCGCGGGTCGAGACCAACCTTGTCACGGTAACCGTACCCTTCCGCGGCGGCACGCCGCGCGACGTCGAGCAAGGCGTGCTGATTCCCATTGAGGAAGCCATCCAGGACCTCGACGGCGTGCGCGAGATCATCTCCACCGCGCGCGAAGGCTTCGGCACGGTCACGGTCGAGGTCGAGGCCGGCTACAACGTCCTCGAAGTCTTCGACAACATCCAGAGCCGGGTCGACTCGATCGCCACTTTCCCGGCTGAAACCGAACGACCGCGCTTCCGCCGGGCCACCTGGAGCCAGAACGTCATCTGGGTCTCGGTGTTCGGCGACGTGCCGGAACGCACACTAAAGGAAGCCGCCCGCCAGATCCGCGACGACATCACCGCCCTGCCCTCGGTCTCACGCGCCGAGCTGTCCGGTGCGCGGCCTTATGAAATTGCCATCGAGGTCAGCGAGCAGACCCTGCTCGCCTTCGACATGACCTTGGGCGAAGTGGCCCAGGCCATCCGCCGCTCCTCGCTGGATCTGCCGGGCGGCCGCATCCAGACCACCGGCGGCGACATCCTGGTGCGCACGGTGGGCCAGGCCTATGTGGCGGCCGACTTCGAGGACATCGTCATCCGCACCAACCCCGACGGCAGCCGTCTGCGCGTGCGCGATATCGCCGAAATCCGCGACGGCTTCATTGAGCGCGAGTTCTATGCCCGTCACAACGGCCAGCCGGGCATCGCGGTGCGCGTGTTGAGCGTGGGCGACCAGGATGCGCTGGCGGTCTCGCGCGAGGTGCGCGAATACATCGGCAACATGCAGGACGCCCTGCCGGCCGGCATCAGCGTGGACTACTGGGCCGACCTGTCCTACATGCTGCGCGGCCGCATCGAGATGATGGGCAAGAACCTGGCCGCCGGGGCCTTCCTGGTGTTCCTGATCCTGACCCTGTTCCTGCGCCTGAAGCTGGCCTTCTGGGTGATGGTCGGCCTGCTGACGGCCTTCATGGGCACGCTGTGGCTGCTGCCGACGGTCGGAGTCACCGTCAACATGATCAGCCTGTTCGGCTTCCTGGTCGTGCTGGGGATCGTGGTCGACGATGCCATCATCATGGGCGAATCGGCCTACACGGAAATCCGCAACAAGGGCCATTCGGTCGAAAACGTGGTCAACGGCGTGCACAAGGTCGCCGTCCCGGCCACCTTCGGCGTGCTGACCACCATCGCCGCCTTCACGCCCATCCTGCTGGTCTCGGGCGTGCAGGGCCAGTTCTTTGCCGCCATCGGCTGGGTGGTCGTGCTGGCCCTGCTGATGTCGCTGGTCGAGTCCAAGCTGATCCTTCCGGCCCACTTGGCGCACATGCGCATCAAGAAGTACGAGCCGGATACCACCAATCGTTTCATCCGCTTCCAGCGCGGCTTTTCCGATGGGCTGTACAAGCTGGTCGACAAGATCTACCTGCCCTCGCTGGAAGTTTTCCTGAAGCATCGCTACCTGGCGTTGGCCGGCTTCATCTCGATTCTCATTCTCTCGGTCGGACTGATCGTCGGCGGGCTGGTCCGCGTCGTCTGGTTTCCGGACATTGCCAGCGACTTCATGGAAGCCAACCTGGAAATGAACGAGGGCACGCCCGCTGCGGTCACCCATGCCAATATCGACCTGCTCATCGAGCGCCTGGCCCGGGCTGACGCGCGCATCCAGCAGGAGCGGGGTTTCGACGCACCGGTGGTGCGCACGACTTTCGCCTGGGCCCAGTCGGATGTGGCCGGCGGCATCCTGGTCGAATTGTCCCGGGACGAAGACAACCGCGTCAGCACGCGCGAGCTGGAGCGCGTCTGGCGCGAGGAAGTCGGCGATATCCCCGGCGTGCGCACCCTGCAGATCGGCGGCGCCGGCGGACCCGGGGGTGACGGCCCCGATCTCAGCTTCCAGCTGGTCGGGCGCGACCTCGACCAGCTGCAGGCCGCGGCGGCCGAGCTGGAATCGCGGGTGCGCGCCTTCGAAGGCACCTACGATATCCGCAACTCCTTCGAAGGCGGCACGCGCGAGCTGCAGCTCAACATCCTGCCCGAGGCCGAGGCCCTGGGCCTGAGCCAGCAGGACCTGGCCCGCCAGGTGCGCCAGGCCTTTTTCGGTGAGGAAGTCCAGCGCATCCAGCGCGGCCAGGACGATGTGCGCGTGATGGTGCGCTTCCCGCGCGAAGAGCGCAGCTCGGAGGGCTACCTGGAGACCATGCGCATTCGCACGCCGGGCGGTGATGCGGTGCCCTTCAGCGCCGTGGCCGAGGTCGCCGTCGGCACCACGCCGGCCAGCATCCGCCGCTTCGACCGCGAGCGCTCGATCAGCGTGACGGCGCGCGTGGACAAGGAGGCCGCCGAGCCCGGACGCATCGCCACCGAGCTGCGCGAGGTTCACCTGCCGGAAATCCTGTCCGGTTATCCCACCGTACGCTACCGCCTGGGCGGGGCGACGCGCAGCCAGCAGGAACTGCAGCGCGACCTGCTGTGGGGCACGGCCTTCGCCCTGTTCCTGATCTACTCGCTGATCGCCATCCCGCTGAAGTCCTACCTGCAGCCGTTGCTGATCATGTCGGTCATCCCCTTCGGCATGATCGGCGCGATCATTGGCCACTGGATGCTGGGCATGCCGCTGTCCCTGCTGAGCATGTTCGGCATCATTGCCCTGGCCGGGGTGGTGGTCAACGACAGCCTGATCCTGGTTGACTTCGTCAACCGCCACCGGCGGGCCGGCCAGAGCCGGATCGAGGCGGCGCTCAAGGCCACCCGGGCACGATTCCGCGCCATCATCCTGACCTCGATGACCACCTTCCTGGGGCTGGCCCCGATCGTGTTCTTCGAAACCAGCTTCCAGGCCCAGCTGGTGATCCCCATGGCCGTGTCGCTGGCCTTCGGCATCGTGTTCGCCACGGTGATCACTCTGGGACTGATCCCGATCCTTTACCTGATCGGCGATGACCTGGTCAGGCTGCTTCAGCGCATGCTCGGCCGCGAACGGCACGGAATGGTGGAGATGGGACAGGCCTGATCAGGCGCGGGTGCCGAACAGCCAGTCGCCAATGGGATAGGTGATGTTGAAGTTGCGCGACGCCATCAGCGTGGTGTCGTGGTGCACGTGATGCAGCCGGCGCAGGCGCTTGAGAAACGGCAACTCCAGCCAGCGCGAGTCCTCGGGCAGGTGGTAGGCCAGGTGCAGCAGCTCGTAGTTCAGGTAGTAGAACAGGCCGGTGGCGACGAACAGCCAGGCGACGTTGGCGCTGAACAGCCAGGCCAGCAGCAGCGCCACCGGCGTGGCGAAGACGCCGAAGAAGAAGATCATCAGGATCGGCGGGAACAGCACCGCCTTGGCATCGCGCCAGCCATCCAGGGCCATTCGGTCGCGGGTGAAGAAGACATGGTGCTGGCCGGCGTGGCGCTTGTAGATCAGGCCCAGCCCGGGCACCTTGCGGTGCATCACGAAGCGGTGGCCCAGGTATTCGGCCAGGTTGGCATACAGGAAGGCCAGGGGCACGGTCAGCCACTCCAGCGGCCTGACCTGGTCCAACTGCCCGAGGCACAGCATGATCCCGCCGAGGCTGAAGACCAGCACGAAGGCCAGGTGCGCGCGGCCCGAGTAATTCTTACCGACGTGGCGTTCGCGATACTGCTGACGAAATTCTTCCGTTTTCATGCGCACAGCGACCTGCAATTCCCAGCACCTCGATTTTCTCTAGAATAACGTCATGGCAGAGAAAGACTCACTTTCCGGGAAAACCGTGTCGCTGGTGCTCGGCTCCGGCGGCGCGCGCGGGCTGGCCCATATCGGCGC
>SKKM01000111.1 GCA_007121485.1 Wenzhouxiangella sp.
CCGACGGGCTTCACTTATTGCCGTCGAGACGATACAATGGTGAGTTCGCCGTAGTGGCTGGCTTTGTTTGTTAGGAGTTTTTGATGGTCAAGATTCGTTTGAGCCGTGGTGGGGCCAAGAAGCAGCCGTTCTACCACATCGTGGTGACCGACAGCCGCAGCGGCCGTGACGGCCGCAATATCGAGCGGCTCGGCTTCTTCAACCCGGTCGCGCGCGGCCAGGAAGAGCGTCTGCGTCTGGATACCGACCGCGTCGACCACTGGGTCGGGCAGGGCGCCCAGATGTCCGAGCGCGTCAACCACCTGGTCAAGGAAGCGCGCAAGGCCCAGCAGCCGGCGGCCTGATGACCGCCGGGGTCGCCGGGGATACGGTCGTCGTCGGCCGCGTTCTCGGCCCCTGGGGCGTTCAGGGCTGGATTCGGGTCTATTCCTGGACCGATCCGCCCGAGGCCCTGTTCGACTACCGGCCGTGGCTGCTCGGAGAGCAGCAGCAAGCCACCGAAATTCTTGAATGGCGCCGGTCCGGTCAGCGACTGGTGGCCCGACTTCCTGGTATCGACAGCCCCGAGCTGGCCGCGCAGCTGAGCGACCAGCTCATCAGCGTGCCCCGGGATCAATTGCCGGAGCCGGAAGAAGGCAGCTATTACTGGCATGACCTGGTCGGTCTGCAGGTCTTCAATCTGCAGGACCATCACTGGGGTGAAGTCGTTCGCATGCTGGCCACCGGCGCCAACGACGTCATGGAAATCGCCACCGAGCAGCGCGGCAAGGTCCTGATTCCCTTCGTCCAGCCTGACGTGGTCCGCTCGGTCGATCTCCAGGCCGGCCGGATCGTCGTCGACTGGCCCGAAGACTGGGCGGATTGAGGCTTCCCGTGCTGCGCCGCATCGATGTCGTCACCCTGTTCCCGGAGTGGATCCGAGGCCTGGAGGCGCTGGGGGTGACCGGCCGCGCCCTGGCCGATGGCAGGATCACGCTGAGGTGCTGGAATCCGCGCGACTTCACCACCGACGTGCACCGCAGCGTCGACGACCGGCCTTACGGCGGCGGCCCCGGTATGGTGATGCGGCCGGAGCCGCTGGCGCGCTGTATCGAGGCCGTGCTGGCCGAAGACATGCCGGCCCCCGTCGCCTGTCTGAGCCCGCAGGGCCGCGTGCTCGATCAGCCCGGTGTGCGCGAGCTGGCCGGCCGGGAGCGCCTGATCCTGGTGTGCGGACGCTATGAAGGCATCGACGAACGCGTCATGCGCAGCCTGGTCGACGAGGAGTGGTCGATCGGCGACTACGTGCTGTCCGGCGGCGAGCCGGCCGCCGCGGTCCTGATGGACGCCGTCATCCGCCTGCAGCCGGGGGTGCTGGGTCACCAGGATTCGGCGCTGGAGGATT
Organism: Wenzhouxiangella sp.; assembly: GCA_007121485.1. Lineage (GTDB taxonomy): Bacteria > Pseudomonadota > Gammaproteobacteria > Xanthomonadales > Wenzhouxiangellaceae > Wenzhouxiangella. The sequence goes on from SKKM01000111.1 coordinate 1,385, forward strand.
CGTTTGCCGCCGAGCGTCTGGACTGCCCGCACTACACCCGCCCGGAACACTGGCGCGGTCTTGAGGTGCCCGAGGTGTTGCTGAGCGGCGACCACGAGCGCATCCGGCGCTGGCGCCTCGCCCAGTCCGTGCAGCGCACGGCCCAGCGCCGCGGCGATTTGCTGCGCGTGCGGCCGCTCAGCGACGAGGAACGCCGCGCGCTGCAAGAATTTGGCGATTCGGGGGATGCAATCGAGACGGAAAGCGGGTTACAATAATGGGCTTGCCTGCCCAGCGTTCGGGCCTCAATTGATCAGGACATCGACATGAGCACCATCATCGACGAAATCAACAAGGAACAAACCCAGCGCGAAATCCCGGATTTTGCCCCCGGCGACACGGTCGTCGTCAACATCTGGGTGCGCGAGGGCGATCGCCAGCGTTTGCAGGCTTTCGAGGGCGTGGTGATTGCGCGCCGCAATCGCGGCCTCAATTCCGCCTTCACCGTGCGCAAGATTTCCCACGGCACCGGCGTGGAGCGTGTGTTCCAGACCTACAGCCCGCTGATCGAGTCGATCAACGTCAAGCGCAAGGGCCGGGTGCGTCGCGCCAAGCTGTTCTACCTGCGCAACCTCGAGGGCAAGGCCGCCCGCATTCGCGAGAAGCTGACCCGCCGCAGCGCCTGACGGCGCCGGTCGGGAGAGAGACGACAGGGGCCGGCCCGTCCGGGGCCGGCCCCTGATTTATTTCAGCCCCTGATTTTTCTGTTGATCGGACTTCCGGCCCGGCACGAGACATGAAGGCGCGCTACCTGAAGCTCCTGATGAACGTCTGGCCGCCGTACCGGTGCGCCGGGATTCGCGTGCGCCGCATCGCCGACGATTTCCGTTTCGTCCGCGTCGAACTGCGCATGGGGCTGACCAATCGCAACTACGTCAACGTGCATTTCGGCGGCTCGCTGTTCGCGATGGCCGATCCGTTCTACATGCTGATGTACATCAAGAACCTGGGTCCGGAATACGTGGTCTGGGACAAGGCGGCCGAGATCGACTTCGTGCGCCCGGGTCGTGGCCGCGTGTGGGCGGAGTTTCGCCTGGACGAGAGCGATTTCGAGCGGGCGCGGGCGGAAACCGCCGGCGGCGAGCGTTTCCTCGTTACCCATCCGGTCGAGGTGTTCGATCAGGACGGTCAGCTGGTCGCCTCGGTCCGGCGCACCATCCATATTCGCCTCCGCGCCGCCTGAACCGTTTCCCGCCCGGCGCGCCGCACAGCGCCCGGCAGGCCGGTGTGCTTCAATCCTTGTCGGACTTCTCTTCGGGCGCGGTACCCGGAGCGGCGTCGCCGGCGTCCTCGGTGGTGATCTCCGCGGCTTCGTTGGCACCCCTTGTCTCTACCGCCTGCGGCTGATCATGGGTGAGCTGGCGCGGCGGCTCGTCGCCGCGGATGTGGCTGGTGCCGTTGAAGTGTGCGCCGGATTCGACCACGAGCTGGGCCACGCTGACCTCCCCGGTGACCTTGCCGGTGGCCACGATTTCCAGCCGCTCGGCCTCGATCGTGCCGACAAACGTGCCGCTGACCAGGATGCGCCGCGCCTTGATTTCGCCGTCAACCATGCCGGACTGGCCGATCACCACCTCGGCCTTGGAATCCACGGCCCCTTCGAGCCTGCCGTCGATGTGCAGGTTGTCTTCTAGGGCAAGCTCGCCGACCAGGTTTGTCCCTGCAGCGATGACGGTCGTTCCGGCGCTCTTGCCGTTCTTCGGATGACTTCGACCAAGGATTCCCACTCAACATGCTCCTCTTTGGCAAACAGGATGTCGTACTCGTCCAGGGACCAGCGCAGGAACGGCTTGGGGTCCAGCCGGCGGTTCAGGTGACGGACTTCGTAATGCAGGTGCGGCGCGGTCGCGGTGCCGGTGTTGCCGGCATACCCGAGCAGATCGCCACGCTGCACGAACTGCCCCGGCCGCACCTCGATCCGATCGAGATGGCCGTACAGGGTGGTGAAGCCGAAGTTGTGGACCAGGCGCACGACCTTGCCCATGCCGCTGTTGTGCTGCTTGGCGGCCCATTCGACCACGCCGTCGGCCGTGGCATGCACCGGCGTGCCGCGGGTCGCGCGCAGGTCGACGCCGCCGTGCATCGCCATGCGCTCTGAAATCGGATGCCGGCGCATGCCGAAGCCGCTGGTGACCTGCTCCGAATATACCGGCCAGCCGGAGGGAATGGACTGCAGCATCAGGCGTTTTTCGAACGCGGTCTGGCTGGCGGTGTTGACCCGCTGGGCCAGGGGCCGTTCGGGCTCCGAGCGCAGGCCGATCAGCAGTTCGATGTGCTCCAGCTCATCGCCCAGCGCCATCAGGGCCAGGGACTTTTCCTCGATCTCGCCTTGCAGCTTGCGCCGTTCGCCCTGCAGCGCCGCCCGTTCGGCCAGGACCGTGGCGCGCTGCGCCTCGAGTATGGCCAGCTCGGCGTTGAGATTGGACAGGCGCCCGTTGAGCACGTGGATGACCATGGCGCCGCCGAGCAGGGCCAGGGCGATCATGCCGGCGGTCCCCAGCAGCGCCCGGCGCATGATCTGGTTCAGGGTAAAGTGGCGCGCGCCACGGAAGTCGGTAACGGTGATCTGGTAGCGATGGCGCATGAGTCGGGTCTGGATTGCGCGGCGCGTCCTGTGTGCTGGTCAGCCGGGCCGCTTTCTTGACAGGCCGCCGATTATGGCTGGAACGCGGGACCGATGCAAACGCGCCGGGGTGCTGTTGCCGGGACGCCACACTTGAAAATGGGGCTGGCAACGCCCACTTCCGGGGACACCGACCCATGTTTGCCCGACTACAGGATGACGTGCCGTGACCCAAACGCCTCAGACTGAAACCCGAGCTTTCGATACCGAAGTCCATCAGCTGCTGAAGCTGATGATCAACGCGCTGTACTCCAACCGCGAGATCTTCCTGCGCGAGCTGATTTCCAACGCCTCGGACGCCAGCGACAAGCTGCGCTTCGAGGCACTGACCGACGAGTCGCTCAAAGGTCTGGATCAGGACCTGGCCATCGACGTGGACTTCGACGCCGAGGCCGGCACCCTGACCGTGCGCGACCGCGGCATCGGGATGAACCGTGCCGAGGTGATCGAAAATCTCGGCACCATCGCCCGCTCCGGCACCCGCCGCTTTCTGGACAGCCTGTCCGGCGACCAGCAGAAGGACGCCCGGCTGATCGGCCAGTTCGGCGTCGGCTTCTACGCCGCCTTCATCGTCGCCGAGGAAGTGACCGTAGAAACGCGCCGGGCCAACGAGCCCGCCGACCAGGCCGTGCGCTGGTCGTCCATGGGCGAGGGCGAATACCGGATCGAGACCATCGAGCGGGCCGAGCAGGGCACGACAATCACCCTGCAGCTGCGCGAGGAACATCGCGACCTGCTCTCGCCCTGGCAGCTCAAGCGCATCATCCATCACTACTCGAACCACATCGCCTTCCCGATCCGCCTGCGCCAGCCGGCGGAAAAGGATGAGGCGGCGGCAGAGCCGGAATTCGAACGCGTCAACGACAGCCAGGCGCTGTGGACGCGGCCGAGATCCGAGGTCGCCGACGAGGAGTACAAGGAGTTCTACACCGGCCTGACCGGTGACCCGGAGGCGCCCTTGAGCTGGGCGCATCACCATGTCGAGGGCAGCCAGCGCTACAGCCTGCTCCTGTTCCTGCCGGCCTCCGCGCCCTTCGATCTGCTGATCAACCGCGACGAGCGCGAGGGCGTGAAGCTCTACATCCAGCGCGTGTTCATCATGGACGCCGCCGAGCAGGTCCTGCCGCGCTACCTGCGCTTCATGCGCGGGGTGATCGACTCGGCCGATCTGCCGCTGAACATCTCGCGCGAGATCCTGCAGGACTCGCCGCTGGTCAAGAAGATCCGCGCCACCCTGGTCAAGCGCAGCCTCGATCTGATCGAGAAGCTGGCCGAGCAGGGCGGCGAGCCCTGGGAGAAATTCCTCGACGCCTTCGGCTCCATCCTGAAGGAAGGCGTGATCGAGGACTTCGAGCAGCGCGAGCGCATTGCCGGCCTGCTGCGTTTCGCCTCGACGGGGAACGACCAGGCCGCAGCGGTCGGCCTGGACGACTACATCGGCCGCATGAAGGACGACCAGGACCACATCTGGTACCAGACCGCCGAAAGCCTTCAGGTGGCCCGCAATAGCCCGCACCTGGAAGCCTTCCGCAAGCACGGCGTCGAGGTGCTGCTACTGACCGACCGCATCGATGAGTGGCTGGTCGGACATCTGCGCGATTACAAGGGCAAGACCCTGAAGTCGGTCGCCCGCGGCAAGCTCGAACTGGGCGAAGCCGCCGAGCCGGCCGAGGACGCCAAGAAGCTGGCCGGCCGGATCAAGAAGGCCCTGGGTGAGCGCGTCGGCAACGTGCAGCCAGGTGCCCGGCTGACCGAGTCGCCGGCCTGCGTGGTCGCCGACGAGCACGAACTCTCGCCGCTGATGGCGCGCATGATGCGCCAGGCCGGGCAGGAGGTGCCTGAGATCAAGCCCAACCTCGAGATCAATCCGGAGCATGCCCTGCTGGGCCTGATGGACCGGCTCGAAGACGGCGCGCGTTTCGACGACCTGGCCAGCCTGCTGCTGGACCAGGCCCTGCTGGCCGAGGGCGGCGAGCTGGCCGATCCGGCTGCCTACGTGCGCCGGGTCAATGCGCTGCTGGTCGATTCGTTGAGCGGGTCTGCAGTCGACAACAGCAATAGCGGCAACGAGGAGAACCACACGGATCGGGCGGCATCCTGATGCCCGACCGCGCTGGCCGGATTCCGGCAGGAGTCATCGCGTGACGGAACTGGCGGAATCCGGCTGGCGCCGGCAGCTGGGCCTGTGGGTCGAAGGCCCGTCGTTCACCCGCTTCATCATCGCCCTGATCGTCATCAACGCGGTGATTCTGGGTCTGGAGACTTCGCCGGCCATCATGGACGTGGCCGGCACGGCCTTGATCGTCGCCAACAAGACGATCCTCGCCGTGTTCGTGGTCGAGATCGCGCTCAAGCTGATCGCCTTTGGCCCGCGCTTTTTTCGATCCGGCTGGAACCTGTTCGATTTCTTCATCGTTTCCATCGCCCTGGTGCCGGCGGCCGGCCCGTTCGAAATCCTGCGTGCCCTGCGCATCCTGCGCGTGCTGCGCCTGCTGTCGCAGATTCCCAAGCTGCGCGCCATCATCGAGGCCCTGCTGCG
>SKKM01000277.1 GCA_007121485.1 Wenzhouxiangella sp.
GAAACAGCGCCGACTCGGGGATCAGCAGGACCTCGCGCTCGCTGACCGGAATGCCGACGCGCACCAGCATGCCGGGAAACAGCGTGCCGTCCGGCTCGGTCAGCTCCATGCGCAGGCGGAAGGTATGCGTGGACGGATCGGCGTAGGGGAAAAACGTCATCTGCCCGGTGGTCAGCACGCGACCGTCGTCCAGCGAAACCTCGGCCCGCCGCTCGCGCCGGGCCAGCTCGGCGAACTGCTGCGGGATCGAGACCACCACGCGCAGTTCCTCCAGCGAAAAGCCGCTGAGCAGCGGCGTGCCGGGCGAGACCGCCTCGCCCAGCTCGACGTGTCGATGGGTGACGATGCCGCTGTAGGGCGCGCTGATGCGGGTGTAGTCGAGCTGCTCGCGCGCTTCGGCCACCGCAGCCTCGGCGCGGGCCAGGCGCGCCCGCGCGGCGGCCAGCGCGTTGCGGGCGTTGTCGAACTCGGCCTGGGTTGCCACGCCGCGTTCCAGCAGCGACTCGATGCGGCTGAACTGGCGCTGGGCGTCGTCGACGCTGGACTCGGCCTCGCTCTGGTCGGCGCGTGCCTGGTTGAAACGGGCCCGCTGTTCACTGTCTTCCAGCCGGGCGATCAGCGCACCGGCATCGACCACGTCGTCGACGTCGAAGGGCAACTCGACGATGGTGCCGGAGGTCTGCGCGGAGACCGTGCTCTGCTGCACGGCCTCGATGACGCCGTCCAGGCGCACCTGCTCGATCAACGGACCGCGTTCGACGGCTACCCAGTCGATGGCCCACAGCGAAGGGGCAGCCAGCATCCAGACAGCCACCGACAGCCAGCCGCAACGCGCAAATTTGAACATGTTCGTCTCCATCAGCGGCATTATATTAGACTTCGCTGTTATAATCCAGACGCCGCTGCCAATAGCCGACGTCCACCCATCGGTCGAGCTTGAACCCGACCTCTTTCAGGTGGGCGACCTTGACGAAACCCAACTTCTCGTAAAGCGCCACGCTGCCCGCATTGGGCAACGGGACCACCGCCAGCGCGGTATGCAGGGACAAGGCTTCGAGCTTCGGCAAAAGTGCCGCGTACAGCGCTGAACCGACCCCGCGGCCGACGTGCCGGCGATCGACATAGGCGCTGACCTCGACCGAATGGCGATACGCGCTGCGCTCGCGCCAGGGAACGGCGTAGGCATAGCCCAACACCGTGCCGTGGGCTTCGGCCAGCAGCCACGGCAGGCCGCGATTCAGTACTGCATCGAGACGGTCGGCCATCTGTTCCGCGCGCAGCGGGGCTTCCTCGAAGGTGACCGTGCTGGTCTCGATGTAGAAGTTGTAGATGCCGGCCAGCTGCTGGCAGTCAGCACCCCTGGCCGGGCGAATGTGCGGGGGGTCGGTGGCGACCATGCCGGGCTCTCCCTTCAGGCACTCCCAGCATACTGCACGCAGCGCCGGCTCAGGCCCCCTGCATGCGCGGACCCATGCCAATCGCAAACACCGCCAGCATGGCCACCAGGGCAACGAACACGACCACCAGGATACTCGCGGCCAGCCGCACGCGCGGCGAGCGGACCCGGCCCGACACCAGCACCCAGGCCGCAGCGATCAGCAGCAGCGTTGCCGCCAGAATGAAGTGCAGGGCGGTCATCGCGCCAGCTCCATCAGAATGGTTTCGACCAGCCCGATGATCTGGCGAAACTGCCACCCGCCCGGCGAGGGCGGATTGGGATCGGAGGTGACCACCACGGTCAGCCTAGCCTCAGGCAGGACGAACAGCGCCTGGCCGCCAAAGCCGCGGCCGTAGTAGGCCGTCCAACCGCCGATCTCGGTGATGAACCAGCCAAAACCGTAGTCGTCGCCGGTCCACGGCGAGCGTCCGTTGGCGGTCCACGAGCGCCGAATCCATTCCTCGGACAGCACCTGCTGCCCGTTCATGCGGCCGCCGAGCCGGTACAGCTCGCCGAATCGCGCCAGCGCGCGCGGGCTCAAGTGCATCTCGTTGCCGCCGAAGTAGATGCCCTGCGGGTCGGCCAGCCACGGCGGGATGCGCACGTTCAGCGGCCGGCCCAGCCACTCCCGGGCCAGGGCATGGGTGCTGCGGCCGCTGGATTCGGTCAGCGCGGCCGAGACCAGATGGGTGTCGCCGGTGGAATAAATCATGCGGCCTCCGGGACGGTCGACCATGGGTTGCTCGAGCACGTGGGCGACCCAGTCCGGGCTGGCCACCCAGCGCCCGTAGTTGCGGCCGGAGGTGGTGTCCAGCCCGGTCTGCATGGCCAGGGCGTGGCCCAGGGTGATCTCGCGCAGCTCGGCTCTACCGTTGGCCGACGGGAAGCGATCGCCCAGCAGCTGGTACAGCGGCTGATCCGGACCTTCGGCCAGTCCCTGGTCGATGGCGATGCCGGCCAGGGCCGACAGCACCGTCTTGGACACCGACTTGATGTTGGCCGGCTGGTCCAGGCCGGGGCCGGCCCGCACGTGCTCGACCGCACTTTGCCCATCGTGCAACACCAGCAGGCTGTGCAGGCGGTCGATGCGGTCGGCCGCGGCGATGATACGCTCGGTGGCGGGCGCCGGACCCGCCAGGCCCAGCATCGCCAGGGCCAGCAAGCAAACCGCGGCGGATAGAAAACGTGGAGCGCTGTGCTTCATACCGTACCAGCCTAGACCGGAGCGGGTGATTCCGCCCTGAAGAAACTAGCGCCCGCCAGCCGCCAGGCTCAAGCGCCCGGCCTGCTCGACGCGAATGTCCGGCGTCCAGCCGCCCACGTCAAGACGGGCGCTGAAGCGGTAGTCCAGCTGCTCGCGCTGGCGGCCCATCAGGTCGCTCAGCAGGCGCGCGCTACCGAGCAGATCCGGGGTGAGATCGATGGTGAAATCGGCCGAGCCGTAGGCGGGGACAACCGGCAGATTGGCCGCAGCACCGCTCAGGATGCGGGTGCCTTCCAGTTCGACGGCGTAGCTCATACCGACCAGGGGCAGATCGCGCCGGTTCGGGTTGACCACGTTCAAGCCGACGCGGAAGCGCGGCGTAAGCCCGGTCGAATCCGGGGCCAGGGCAAACGAGGTTACGCTGACTGTCGGTCGCTCAGGATAAGGCGAGAGCGTGGCGCAACCGGCCACCACCAGCAGCAGCATAAGCAGAATCAGACGCATCATGGCCTCATTCTAGAGCATGGGCAAAGAACCGCTCGACGCAGCGCTAACCGACCAACAGCCGGTACGCCCAATACAGGCCGATGCCAATTTGCACGGCAAAGAAGGTGAAGCGAACAGTCACCGCCAGCGAAGATGTTGAGGCCAGGTGGATCAGCGACTGCATGATTCGGGAGCCGAGCAAGACAAGGGCGAGCGGGTCGGTCAGATCAGTCCGCTCGAGAACCACGGCAATCAGCATCAGGCCACCGAATACCGGCAAGCCTTCCAGACAGTTGGCGTGCGCGCGTGCCAGTCGCTGCATGAACGGCGACAAACGCGAATTGTCGGGGTCGAATCCGTTGGCGGGCACTCTGCCCGAAACAACCAGTGCCGACCGAATAACCTCCATCAGCACCAGCAGCAGCAGCGTCCAGCCGATAAACCCCAGCAACGCAATGATGGTGTGGGTCATGAGCATCCTCCTGTCTCAACCGCAAGGATCAGCCGCCACGCGGTAACCGGTCAGGGCAGCCAGCCCCTTCATTCATGACTCAAGACACGCTTGGGTGTCTCAAACCGTAACAGGTGGCCCGAGTTGCCCTTCAGCTGCCGCCAGCTTTCAACCGGCAGTTCGAGGTGCAGAAAACTGCAGGTCGGCAGGTGCCCCGGGCCGTTCACCAGGAGATAGTCGGCCAGATCCTCGAAGGCCGGATTGTGGCCGACCAGGGTCAGGCGCTCTTGCTCGCACTGGCGCAGCCAATCGAGCAGGTCGCGATGATCGAAGGTGTAGAGATCCGCGTCGTATTCGACCGGCGGGGTCGCCTGACCAGTCAGCAGTCCGCGCAAGGTCTGGCGGGCGCGGGTCGCGGTGCTGCAGAACACCGGCACATCGAGGGCACCGGCATCGCGCACGATCGGTCCCATGATGCCCAGCTGGCGCCGCCCGCGGCCGGCCAGCGGTCGATCATGGTCGCGCAGGCCCGGCTCCTTCCAGCTGGACTTGGCGTGGCGAATGAGGAAGAGCTGTTTCATGGGCTCAAGGTTCCGGTGTAAGCCGTCATCGGGTAGCTGCCTTCCCCGAGCAGCCACTGATCATAGTGGCCGTCCATCGCGGTCGCGCGCATGCGGAAGCCCGCCTGCTCGAACTGCGCTTCCCACACGGCACGCGCGAACAGGCCCAGCTCGTGCGTTTCGTGGTGCACGCTCAAGCGCCCGCCCTGGCGGATCAGCCAGACCATGACGGCCTCGTAGCGCTCGGGACGGGACGGGTCGACGTGGTTGTTTTCCAGCAGCGTCACGTGCACCCCGTCGCGCTCGCCGCTGTAGGCGAAGTTGTTGTTGGAGAAACCCTCGGCCGGCTTGGCGACGAACAGCAGCACGCCGCCGGGCTCAAGGTGCGCCGCGGCGGTGGCCAGGGTGCGCTCCATGTCTGCGCGCGTGCGCAGGTAATCGCTGCTGTCGGGTACGGCCACGGCGTCGAAGGTCCGGCCCAGCCGCACCGTGCGCATGTCGCCGTGGATGTATTCCACCTCCGGGTTGGTTTCGCGTGCCAGGGCCAGCATGCCCGGACTCAGGTCGACGCCGGTGACCCTGAAGGCCTGCTTGAAGAACCGGTCGTGCCCGCCGGCGCCGCTGCCCAGGTGCAAGAGGGTTTCGACCGGCCCAACTGCTGCGCGGCGGATCAGGTCGATGCAGGGCTCGGCCTCGGCACGGTAGTCCTCCGGGTCGGCGATCAGCCGCTCCGTCCAGGCCAGGTCGTTGTAGGCCAGCCAGTCCGCGGCCCTGGGGGGTTCGGTCATCGGCATGTTCTCCCGGTGCGCTCAGGCAGCTGTCAGCACCCAGCGTAGCAGGGCATTGGCGCTGCCGGCGGTCGAAAATCTCCGAACCGGATGGCCTTCACTATGGTCCACGATCCGCGCTCCCGTGGCGCCAGTTGAGGATGGCGCCGATGAAAAACAGCGAGGACAGCAGCAGCGGCACCAGCGGCGGTGCCCGCCCACCGGGCTCAAGCACGGAGACGGCCGGCCGGTCCGGGCGGTAGTGGACGGTGACCGCCGCACCCGCCGGATACCGGTCGACGATGGCCTCGGCATGGGCCTGGCTGCGATCACCGCGGGCGCGGCCGAAGCTCACCCGCCGCCCGGTGTAGTGCTTCCCGTCAACGCGGTACTGGTATTCGAGTTCGGCACGATAGCCGCCGCCAGCGCGACCGCCGCCCATGCCGGCAACCCGCGAGCTGACGACCTCGCCCTTAACCGTCGGCCACCCGGGGCTTTCGCCGGCGTGGCGATGCGTCTCCAGGCTGAACCCCACCACCATGACTCCGCCGAGCAGCAGCAGGGCGGCCACCACCGGGCGGCGTTTGCGCCCGGCAAAGCGGCGCATCTCAGACCCCTCCCCCGCAGCGCACCATCGCTGACGAAGCCGTCAAAGCCAACGCCTGACCCCGGCGCAGTAGGCCGTGAACTCGTCGCCGAAGCGCTGTCTGAGCGCGCGCTCCTCGGGCACGATCTGGAAGCGGGTCACCCAGGCGATGAAGCCGGCCACGACCACCAGCCCGAACGGCGCCTGCAGCCACACCGCCTGGGCCAGCAGCAGGAACACGAAGCCCAGATACATGGGATTGCGGCTCAGGCGGTAGACCCCCGAGCGCACCAGCGTGCTGGCGGCCTCTGGATCGACCGGATTGACCGTGGTGCCGACCCGCCGGAAGGCGCGCAGTCCGGCCAGGCAGAATACGAGCCCGGTGAGCAGCAGCACGACCGCAAGCGGCTGACGCAGCCACCACGGCAGGCTCGACTGCGGCAGCACCAGAGCCAGCCACCACACGCCCAGCACGGCGATCAACAGCAAAAGCAACGGTGGGATGCGAGTTTCGAGCCAGCTGATCATGTCCACATTGTCCACGATGCCGGCCAAGCAGGTGACCTAACCGGGCCGTGTTTTCCTGAGGGCTTCCGAGGCTGCTGATCAAGTGCTGTGCTACATTTCATAGTGATTCCAGACCAGTGATCAACCGACGGGGTGTTCGCGATGAGAATTCTCCTGCTGTTTCTCCTCCTGTTCATGCAGGCCGCCTGGGCCAGCCCGCGGGAGATCGATACACACCGCTGGGAGGGTGTCGAGCGCATCGTCGCCATCGGCGATGTTCACGGGGATTACGACAACTACATCCAGACCCTGCAGGCCGCAGGCGTGGTCAACCGTCGGGGGCGCTGGACGGGCGGCGAAACCCACCTGGTCCAGCTCGGCGACATTCCCGATCGCGGTCCGGACACGCTGCAGATCATTCGCCACCTGTCGCGCCTCGCGACCCAGGCCCGGCGCGCCGGCGGTCGGGTCCACCATCTGATCGGCAACCACGAGGCCATGAACGTCTCCGGCGATCTTCGCTACGTGGATCCCGGGGAGTACGAGGCCTTCGTCACCCGCGA
>SKKM01000307.1 GCA_007121485.1 Wenzhouxiangella sp.
GACCGCTCTTGCTGGTCGGCCACAACCCGGGCCTGGAGGATCTGCTGCGCTGGCTGTGCGGCACCGTTTCGTCGCCGGGCATGAAGCCCGGAACGCTGGCCATCATCGAGCTTGAACCGCCCCTGCGCCCTGGTTGCGGGCGCCTTGAGCACCTCGTTCAGCCCAGCGAGTCGATGTAGACCTGCGCCAGGGCCTCGATGCCGGCCTGGTCCTGGGCGCTGAAGCGGTCGCGGATCGGGCTGTCGATGTCGAGCACACCGATCACCCGGTCGCCCTGGACCAGTGGCACCACGATCTCGGACTCGGAAGCGGCATCGCAGGCGATATGCCCATCGAACGCGCGGACGTCGGCCACGCGCTGGGTCTCGCGCCGGGCCGCCGCGGTGCCGCAGACGCCCTTGCCCAAGGGGATATGAACGCAGGCCGGCTTGCCCTGGAAGGGTCCCACCACCAGGGTATCTCCCTCGAGGAAGTAGAAACCGGCCCAGTTCAGATCGGGCAACTCGTGGAAGATCAGCGCGCTCAAGTTGGCGGCGTTGGCGATCCGGTGGGCCTGACCGGAGAGCAGTGATCTGGCCTGGTTCACCAGAAGGGTATAGGCCGGGGTCAGTTCGGACACGGGGGGCAGCCTCGGATTCAAGATGACGGATCTGCTGAGGTGGGGTCGCCGGCCGGCTTTCGAAAGAGCAGGATGCGGTTGTTGGCCGGCAGGGGCAGGTCGGCTTCCAGCCAGAGTCCGCACTGCTCGGCCAGCGCTCTAACCCGGTCCGCATCCCGTACCCCCATGGCCGGGTCACGAGCCTGGAGCGAACGGTCGAAAGCCTCGTTGCTGGCCGCGGTGTGCACACCCCGATCGTGGAACGGACCATAGACCACCAGGCACCCGCCGAGCCGCAGAATACCCGCACTGCGCTCCAGCAGGACCGGCGTGTGGTCCCAGGGCATGATGTGCAGTGTATTGGCCGTGTAGACCGCATCGAAGGGGCCGGGCGGCCAGGCATCGCCCATGACATCCAACTCGATGGCCGGGGGAAGGCGTCCGCCGCCCTCAAGGTCGATACGGGACTGTATGGCCGGCAGGTTCCCAGCCAGGTCAGAGCACTGCCAGCGCAGGCCCGGCAGGCGCTCGGTGAAGTACACGGCATGCTGGGCGGTGCCGGTGCCGACCTCAAGGACCGAAGCTGCAGGCGACAGAACCCAACTGAGCACTCGGAAAATCGGAGCCCGATTTCTTTCTGCTGGCTCAGACCCAGACAGCGGCCGCATCCCGCTCAAAGCCGAAGACGTGACCGGCCCGGTGGACCGGTCACACTACACTCTCCGTCCTCGTCAATCGCTGAAGGTCACCACGCAGATCGCCGAGTTGCCTGCTTCGTTCAGGTCGACGTTTGCAAACCGCGCACTCGAGGCGGACACGGTACAGTCACCCGACCAAGTCGGAGTGGTGCCGGCCGGCGCCGAGAGCGTGACCGAGCCCACGGTGAAGGTCGCAACGCAGCCTCCCGAACCGGCGACATCGCAACTGATGCCGCTCGGGTTGCTGGTGACCACGGCAGCCGGAGTGGGGTCGGATCGCTGATCGACCACGTCCACCGCCAGCTGAGTGGGTAGCGACGGCTGCAGCAAAGGCGGACAGAACGGCCGCGGCGGCGGCGGCGACAGGAAGCTCTGGAGCACCCGGAGATCCAAGCCGACGGCCGTGAACAGGCCCTCCGGCGTGCCCGATTCGGTGCTGAACAGGCACTGGCTGGTCCGCGGGAAGCTTTCGTCGAACACTTCGCTGTCGCCGCATCCCGCCATCGAGATCAGCACGGTGGCGGTCGTGCGGCCGTCCGCGTCGGTCACGCCGGGTGGCACGATCAGGTCCAGCAGGGGCGAGCCTTCGACCGGATCACTGGCGCGTTCGCAGATACCGGTCAAGGCCACGCCAGAGATGGGCTGGTTGTCGCCGTTGAGCAGGCGCAGGGTCAATTGGCGGGTAAAGGATCCGGCCACGTTGTCGACCACCTGCGAGGGCTCGACCACCAGTCGCGCGGTGCCCGGCGGTACGACTTCCACCTCGGCGACGGCCGAGCCGACCGCAAAGACCATAGTGGACGGCTCACCACTCGGCACCAGGCCGCTGGTGGACAACGCAGTATCCACACAGCCGGGTCCGGCCGTGCCGGTCGCCTGGCCGGTGCTGGCAGGCACGGAAGCGCCATCAACCGAGGCGCTGAAGCCGCCGCTCGTTGCGCGCGGGAACAATCCGTTGATCGGCGTGCCCAGGCCATCGCTGACGCACAAGCGGATCGTGACCGAGGTATTGCCCGGCACGCTGGCCGGCGAGGCGGTCAGGATCAGTGGCGCCACGCCGGGGAAAACCAGCGGTTCTGCGTCGGCCACGGTCTTGGTTCCGGAGGATTCCAGGCGGGAACCCTGAGTCCAGAGCACCAGCGGCTGCCCTACAGCGCTGATCGGATAAGTCAGGCGCACGGAACCTCGGCCCCGCTCATCCAGCGTCAGGCTGCTGTCCACGAAACCGATCTGGGAACGCCCGACGACCCATGGAATGACCGGACCATCGTCGACGATTTGTCCAGTCTGGTTATTCGGATTGAACGGCTCGATCACAGTCAGAGCACGATCATCGACAACACTGGCGACAGTGCGAACCGCTTCATGTTCGCGGTTGCCCGGCACGCTCTTGCCGAACAGGATCAGGGTGTCGCCCGGCTCGACCGCTTCGTCGGGTCGGATCGGATCATCCAGAAAGCCTTCAGCAGGATCGAGCACGGTGAACAACAAGCCGCCTTCTTCCGGATCGCCGTCCATGCCGGAGAACACGAAGAAGGCAGGATTCGATGGTGTCAGCGGCGTATCCACCTTGCCAAAAGCCAGCGGCTGACCAGGCAGCGGCGGATTGCCCTGCTGGTCAGTGGCGATGACACTGACCGTGTAGGAGTAGGTTCCGTCCGGATTCGGGGGAATGGCGATGCCAGTATCCGGATCGATCTGAGGTTCGGCGTCGGTTTCGAAGTCGGCAGCGATCGGGTTGATCAGAATGGCATTCGACACCGGGCTGATCAGCCGAAGCGCGAACAGACGACCATCGCCGACATTGATCGTAGTCTGTGCCGTCAAGCCGTCCTGGATGTCGTTGTCGACGTTGTTATCGGCACGGTCCACGGTGGCGATGATGCGGTGACTACCGGTCAGGCTGCCGGCATTCAGCGCAAAATTCGCAACACCGTTGACGGTCCTGACGCTTATGTCAGTGCCGCTGACTGGCCCGGCGGCACTGGTCCCAGTCAGGCGGGCGCCGCTTCCGGACGGCGCTTCCAGCTGCAGGCGAACATTGTTGAAGGGCACACCGTCACCGTCCGGATTGGGCACGGCGTTGCCGCCGGAGTCGCGCACGGTCAGGGTCAGCGGCTTGTTGGTCGGACCTCCGGAACCCTGGATGTACACAGGATCGGCCGGGACACCAAAGCTGACCTCGGCGGGCAGGAAATCGGCCGCCCCGTCCTCGATCTGAATGACGAAATCCTGCGAGAAGGCTTCGCCTGATTCGGCTTCGACAGCGCTGACGGAGACCGTCAGGGGACCGGGCTGATTGAAACTGTGGACGAATATGGTGGCAACACCGGCGGTCATATTGACCGGCCCGCTGCCCACCAGGATGAAGAACTCGTTTTCTTCGGTTTCCGGATCGTCCAGGGTGCTGAACGCGCCGCGGGTGACCGGCGAGACCGCAACACTGATTTGGCCATCTACTACCGACCCCGCATTGCCCTGCGCATTTCGGAAACGGATCGTCAGTTCATTGACATACGGAGACCCGAGGAACGGCGGAACATCCTGCGTGTTCGTGGGCATGGTCGTGTCGCCCGAAATCAACAGTCGGACCGGTTGCTCAGGCTCTTCGCAGGTACTCTCAGCAACCTGAATCGTCGCACTACCGGTCAAGGTGCCTGCGCCCGACGGGTTCTGCGTGGATCCGGTCAGCGTCACGACACCCGTGCTCTCGCCGCTGACGAACAGGAACTGGGCGACACCCCCCGCCGTCGTCGCGGTCGCCGATCCGCCCAGGGCCTCGGGCGTCGATAGCGCAGCCACGCGGCCGCGGGCGGAGCTGCTGGAACTCAGGGAGACCGAGGTCCCATCCGCGACAGGACTGCCGGTTGCCTGGGAGACCCGGACATTGACCTGCATGTTTGGCGAACACTGGAGGCTTGCAGCCTCGATGCTGGAGGCAGACGGTGAAACGGTCAGCGTGCCGACACCACCGCTGTCAAGCGAGCCCGAAGAACTCCCGCCACACGCAGCGAGAGCTAGGGCTGCAATAGCTGCAAAAGCGAACCGAGCAGATTTCATCATCTGGACCCTTGGCGAATTAGTTTTCGAATTCATAATCTGATGCCCCACTTCTTTCAGTCCAGAACGACCCGGTCGTCGAGAATGGATGGAGTTACGAAGATCAGCAACTCCCGCTTTTGGTCATCCGTCGCACGACGGCGGAAGAGGTGGCCCATCACCGGCACGTCACCCAGCACGGGGACCTTGGTCGAGGTGAAATTGCGCTCTTCCTGGAAAATCCCGCCCAGCACCACCGTCTGGCCGTTGTCAATCAATACGTTGGTGCCCAGTTCGCGCGTATCGATCGACGGCACCGAACCTCCACGACCGGTTTCAAAAATCTCGCCAACCGTATCCTGCTTGACGGTCAGATCCATCTGAACGCGGTTATCGGGAGTAATCAGTGGCCGAACCCTGAGTTCCAGAACCGCCTCTTTGAATTCCACGTTGACCGCACCGGCCTGGGTGCCGCCCTGAAGTGATTCAAACGGAATTTCGACACCCTGCTGGATGTAAGCCTCCTGTTGGTTGGCAGTGATGAGGCGCGGGGTGGAGATGACCTCTCCTCGGCCCTCGGACTCCAACGCGCTCAACTCCAAGTCAAGGAGATAATCCGCAGCGAGGATGGAGAAGCCAAGACGGCCGGCCGGATTGGATACCGGAAGATTGATATTCAGTCTGTCATCCAGTGAGGGCAGATCAACTGGCGTCGAGGTACCCCGGCCCGTCCTCCGATTTGCAAGTGCGCTCCGGTTGATCGTGTCCAGACCTTCAGAGGACGCCGAAGTACCAAACAGATTACCGCGACTGTCTTCCCGTGCCGCAGTCACTCCAAAGCGCACACCCAACTCGTGGTTGAAGTCGTGACGCGCAATCACGATGCGGGACTCGATCAGGACCTGCCTGACTGGCCGATCCAGCTCGGCGACCAACTCTCGGATCTCGTCGATCTGGGCCAAAGTGTCGGTCACCAGCAGGGTGTTGGTGCGCTGGTCCACCGACACCGCCCCGCGACCGGACAGCAATCCGGTCTCTTCTCCACGGCCGGCGGTGATAAGCGCGGCCAGGTCAGAGGCGTTGGCGTAGGCGATTGGCAGCATCACGGTGCGCAGCGGCTCCAAAGCTTCCCTTTCCGCCCGCGCCCTGAGAATCTGCTGCTCACGCGCCGCGATTTCGGCAATGGGCGCGATCCAGATCACGTTGCCGGAGCGGCGCATGTCGAGGTTGCGCGTCTCAAGCACGATATCCAGCGCCTGGTCCCAGGGCACGTTGGTCAGGCGCAGGGTCAGCGATCCGGTCACCGAGTCCGACACCACGATATTGAGGTCGGAGACGTCGGCAATCAGCTGCAGCACGGACCGCACCTGGATGTCCTGGAAGTTGAGGGTGATGCGGGCGCCTTCATACTCCCGATCACCAAAGAACTGCAGCGCGCGTTCACGCTCCACGGCCGGCTCTTCCGGGCGGCTGATCTCGATGATCAGCTGGTTGCCGGTCTGGAAAGCCAGGTGCTCGTAGGTGCCGGCGATCTCCAGCATCAGGCGCACATTCTCGTTGCGCTGCTCAGGCGTGATCAACTGCACCGGCGTGGCGAAATCGGTCACGTCCAGCCTTTGGTAGAGCTGTGACGGCAGGCGCGTGTCGAACATGTCGACCCGGAGGCCGGTCGAGCGCTCACTGACGGTGATGTTCACCCCAGGGCGGTCGAGGTCGATCACCACGCGACCATTGCCCTCGGGCGAGCGCCGGAAATCGATCCCTGTGATCTCCATCCGGTCCGTGCCGGCCACGGCCCGCGCGGCCGGCGCCGCCGCAGTCGGCGCAGTCACCGAACCGGTTTGCAAGATCAGCGTCAGCTGGTCGCCGGCCACCTCGACTTCGTAGGGCACCGGCCGCGCCAGGTCAACGACCAGCCGGGTCCGTCCGCCGGCGCTCATGGCCTGGTAGCTCTGCACCGGCCCAGCGGCGACGTTGACCCGCTCACCGGAGACCCGGCTGCTGGTCCCGGCCAGGTCAACCACGATCCTGGGCGGCTGCTCGGTCATGAAAACGGTCGGCTCGGGGAAGCCGGCCGAGGAACTGAGCGACAGGCGAACCTCGCCGGAGCCCGATACGACTTGCACGTCGGTCAACTCGGATGCCTGCAGCCCGGAAACCAGGCAGAAGATTCCGGCCAGCAGCCCCA
>SKKM01000083.1 GCA_007121485.1 Wenzhouxiangella sp.
ATCTGCTCAGACACCCATAATTAACCATAATATACATTATGCGAACTTATGTACTGAACTGAAGCTTGTGCGCTTGGAGCACCATACGACCGGAGTGGCCTCTCATGGGCCGGCACACTGCTGCGCTTGCCATCAGTCCCTGGATCTGCAGTCATCCGGCCTGGCACCAGGCTGCTTATTCGATGAATCTGGAATGGATTCTGGCGGTCTCCGTACTGATCGGCACACTGACCTTGTCATCTGCGGCCGCTTTCGCTGCAACATGGTGGACGGCCCCCTGGCGCTGGTCACGGTCGCCCCGCCCAGCCTGATTGATACCAGAATCTCCAGCTCGGGCTTCGGCAACCCAGCCGTGATTACGCGGTTTTTGTCTTCACGGCCGGTAACACCGTCCAACCGGGACTGGCCTAGTGCCGGCTCGGTCGACTCCGGAACTACCCACTTCCGTCGGGTTTCAGCGTCCTGGATAGTGAAATTTTCTTTGCAACGCGCTTCTGGCGGATCGCAAATGCCAGGTCATGTCGCAGTCCTCGCGCTGCAAACCACTGAGACTTCAATTGGTTATCGCAGCAAAAGTGCCGGTTTTTGCTGTTGCCGGGCGCCGTCATGGGGCAAAAAAATATTTCTGATTTACCTCTATTGGGCTTGCAATCGGATCGGAACGCGCTCTATACTTGGGCCGCGTAGTGGTACGCACATCACATTTCACCAGGGGAACGATGACATGAAGTACGAAGCACCGCGGGTTTTGCACTTGGGCTCGATCGCAGAGCACACTTTCACCAACTGCAGCACGGGAAATCCGGTTCCGGGCGCGCCTGGAAAGGATAACCGTCCTCTCAACACTTTCGACAAGTTTGGCGAGTGCTCGGACAAGGGTGGTTCCTGACAAGCCCTAGTCCCGGGCTGTCCTTGACCCCGTAAGGTCATAGGACAGACCGCCGAACTATCATCAGCTATGATGGCTCGGCAGCCAGTTCAAACAAAGAATTTCACGGTTGCTCAAACTCGAGCTCGCCCGGCGAACTGCCGGGCGCTTATTTTGGCCAGCGTCTCCTGCGGCGGCAGTGCTATGCTGCGCTGACTCCGTCCCCGCCTAGGATCTGATGAGCGCTATTGCGGCCTTTTGCGATCGCACCCAGCCTGCTGACCACGACAAGGTTCAGAGCATGCTGGCGACGGCTCCGCACCGTGGCCGCGAGCACCTGATCGATTCGCTGGGCCCTTTCGCGCTCGGCGTCGCCCGGGACCCCGACTGGCCCAGGGCCTCCCTTTTTCGCTCCGACCGTCTGCTGGCCGTGCTTGCGGGCCGACTCGACAACCTGTCCTATCTGAGTCAGCAGCTGGATCGCCCCCAGTCCGCGGAGTCGAATAAGGAGGAAGCTGCCGAGATTCTGCTTGCTGTCTTTCAGAAATGGGGACCCAAGGGGGTCGACCGCCTGCGCGGCAGCTTTACCGGCTTTATCACCGATGGTCGCTCGCTGTGGGCGTTCCGGGACCACTTCGGCACAAGACCCCTATATTATTCAGATCATGCAGGCCGCTTCGCTGCCGCCAGCGAAATCAAGCAGGTCCTGGCCGTAGCCGAGGTCCCCGCCGAGCCAAATACCCGCTACTTGCAGTGGCTGATTTTTGGCGGACGTGACCTTGCGGATACGGCTTATCGGCACGTACGGCGTATTCAGAAGCGCACCGTCGTCGAGATTTCCTCCGAATCCAGTGAAGCGCGAAAAACGGAGTACTGGGATCCCTCCCCGATCGTGGCCACGGCGAAGCTCGATCTGAACGAGGCGATCGACGGCCTGCGTGAAGCGCTTCAGACTGCGGTGTCAAGGGCGATGTCCGGTGAGGACGCCATCTTGCTGAGCGGTGGGCTGGACTCGCCCGCGCTGGCCGCTTTCGCCGCCAAGGGACCCTACCCCTCGCGGCCGATCCAGGCCGCCACCTCCGTGTATCCGGACTATCCGTCGGTGGACGAAAGCAAGTGGACTCGTCTTGTGGCCGACTATCTGGGGATCGAGCTGCATGAATTCGTCGCCCAGGCCTCCAACCTGGACGACTTGGAATACTGGCTGCGCCTGACGGACGGTCCCATCGACCTCTTGTCTATACCGGAGTCGGCCGAAGCCTACCGGTTCTGCAGGAGTCTCGGGGCGCGAACGGTATTGACGGGAGAGATGGCCGAGGTGGTTTTCGAGAGCCGTGGCTATCTGCTCGACCACCTGGTGGCGAGCGGCCAATGGCGCCAGGCAATCCGCCTGCTCGGCGGCCCGCGCAAGACGCTGCGCCAGTCAGGCTGGCTTGGTCGAGAACTGGTGCGCATGTGCGCCCCACCCGCCTGGGTGCTCGCCTACCGCGAACGAAATCGCCGCCGGCATCCGCACCCAGGCATACCCAAATGGATCGACCAGGGACACTTTTCCTATGACGGCGCCGTCTTTTACGATACCTTTCCCACACGCCAAAGATGGGTGGAGGTGCAAACAGGCTGGCTCAGGGGTCCTTCGGTCGGCGTTGACGCTGACGAGGTCTGTGCAAGCGTGTGCGGAGTCGAGGTTCGACGGCCGTTCTCCGATGTCGACCTGTTCGAGTATGTTCTTACTCTGCCCGCTTCGGTCAAATTCCACGGCCCGCGCCACAAACCGCTGCTGCGGACGGCCATGCGGGGCCTGATCCCCGATGCCATTGTCGATCGCAAGGACAAGACGCTGTTCAATGAGTACCTGCTCGCAAAAGCCGAGTACCCCACACTGAGAAAGACCCTGGTGGGCTCGCGGCATCAGGTGGAAGGCATCGACTACGCTCTCCTCAGCAGCAGGATCGAAAGCGGGAACCTGTCCATCGGCGAACTCCAGTGGGCCAGGGATCTCGCGCGGATCCACGCGTTTCTTGACCAATGGTGAACATGTCGGCCGACCACCGGGTTCAGGGTAGCTGTTTCGGCTACTCCATCGTCTCCGACCTGAGCTTCAATTATCTCAGGCACGGTGATGGTGAGCCGCTGGAGGTCATGGAGGGTCCCTGTCCTGATGATCATCCCGGTGAACTGCTGCGCGAGGGTGGGCCGCCGCTGTTTCCGGTCATGTCGAGGATCTACCGCAACCGCAGCGGATTCCGCATCTGGGCCGAAGAACTGGGCTGGCTGCAGGTAGATACACACCCTGCCCGCATCACCGTGCCGCCGGCAACCGACCTGATCCGTCGCGAGCAGCGCATCTGGGGCTTGCCCATGCTGTTTTGCATCCTGCAGCGCGGCGATGTACCGCTGCATGCCGCCGCCGTCGAAGTGGACGGTCGCGCCCTGGTCATCGCGGCCCCGGGACGTTTCGGCAAGACCACGCTTGCCGCCGCATTCGCCCAGGCAGGCTACCGGGTTCTGGGCGAGGACCTGGTCTGTCTCAGGCCCGGAAAGACCCTGAGCGTGATCCCCGGCCCCGCCCTGCTCCGGCTGCGTACGGACGTGGCCGACGCCTTCCGCATTCCCGGCGCCGTCGAGGTGGCACGAGACCAGGAACGCGTCCACCTGGCCTTGCGCGGCAATGCCGGTACCTGCGATCCTTTGCCGGTTGCGGGCGTGGCGCTTTTGCTGGAGGGCGAGAGTTCGCCTACACTGGAGCCCGTGCCGCTATCGGAGGCAGTGCGGGACTTGTGGGCGGTGAGCTTCAACCTGCCGACCACCGAGGATCGCGCGCGTTGTTTCGCCGCGGTCGCCGGACTGGCGTCATCCACGCCCGTCTGGCACATCACGAGGCGGCGGCGGCTTCAGGATCTGCCTGCCACCATCGAGTGCTTGCGGGACGTGGTGCGCTCTTGCGCCAAACCGGAATCCAAGGGCAGGCCTTCAGAATGACCAGAGTGGAGCCTTTAAATGAGTGAAAACGGCGTTTTTTTCCGCAATCCGCAGGTCATCTTCCAGAGCCTTGGCGAGGGCGAAGAAGGCGTGCTCCTGCACCTGGAGACGGCCGATTACTTTAGCCTCAATCCCACCGGGCTTCTAATCTGGCAGCTGATCGAAGACGGTGCGGGCCTCGAAGCGATCGTCGACGGAATCAGCCAGGCGATCGACGATGCGCCGCCGAGCTTGCGAAAAGATGTCGAGCAGTTTCTCGGCGAGCTGCTCAACCGCGGGCTCATCGGCCGCCAGGCAGAAACGAACTGAGCCCGCCCGGCGGCAATGAGCCTGCGCCCCAAGCATCTGGAGTTCTGGAAGTTCTCGCTTGCCGCACGCATGTGGTGGCTCGCGCTCAAAATCAAGCTGGCGCTGCTGCGCCACCCCCTGCCGCAGGTCGTGGACCAACTGGTGCAGTCGCCCGCGCGACTGCGGCAGCCGCGCATCGAGCCGCGCTACCTCGGAGCGGTCAACGACCGCATTCTGCGTCTGGGCCCCTTCAAGCCGCGCTGCCTGCTGTGCGCGCTGGTGCACCTGAAGCTGCTGCGCGCGCAGGGCGATGCCGCAGTCCTGGTGATCGGGCTTCCGCGCGACAAGGCCAGCACGGACGCGCATGCCTGGGTGGAGCTGGACGGCGAGGTGGTCGGGCCGCCGCCCGGCAGAAAGGGCCACCAGGCTTTTGTGCGCTATCCCCTGGTTCCTCCTGCGGCTGTCTCCCCGTCGGGTTCATGAAGGGGCGTTGCCAGGGCTCTGCTAGCCTTTACTGAATACTCAGCAACTCTTCCTGGCCGGCGTGCAGGAGCTGGAAATGGCGTCCAAGAGGCAATCCATCAAAAAGTACGCAAGCTCGTTGGGGGAAGCCCAGACGCCGCTCGTGCCAGCCCAGGCTGAGCGAACGCGACCCGCTCCCGCCATTCAACCGGCGTTGCGTGACACAGGGCGTCGTCGGCCGGGCATTGGCGCAGTCGCGCTGCTGGCGACCCTGACCATGACGGCTTGCTCGGGAGACGATCTGCCGGAACATGCACTGATGGTTCCAGCTGAAGACCTGCCCGACCAGGTAATGGGCTACGTGAGCTGGGATGACGTCGAGGAGCGCAAGCTGGTCCGCCGGGTCAGCTGCCGGATGGAGGACAGCTTCTACGTCATGGTCGCCGAGGGGCGCGATTTCGTGCTGCGCGTTGGCTTCTGGGGCGAGGGCGCCCGGGACATCGAGGAGATCGATTTCGACCAGGCCGACAGCGTGGAACTGCGTACAGTCGATGAAGAACTGTATTTCTACCGTTACACTATCCTGCGCATCCTGCCGGAGATGGGGCCGGTCAGCGGCTCGGTCGAGTCCGCCAGGGGCACCACGCGGCTCCGATCCACCAGCACCGAGGCCGTGGTCAAGCATCGCTCGGGCATCGAGCTGGACTTCGAGTTCAGCTGCTCGGTGCCGGCGCCGGCTCAAGTCGCAGGATCTTGAAGTCGAAGTAGGCGTACAGAATCCCGATCAGCGGCACCAGGATCAGGAAGAAGGCAAACGGCGCATATTGCAGCGGGCTGACGCCGAGCACGCCGAACATATAGACCGCGCAGGTGTTCCACGGTACCAGTGGCGAGGTGATCGTTCCCCCACCCTCCAGGCTGCGCGACAGAACGCGCGGGTCCAGCCCGCGTTCGCGAAACTCGGCGCGGAACATCCGCCCCGGCAGCACGATGGCCATGTACTGGTCGGCCGTCATGACGTTGGTGCTGAAGGCGGTGAGGATGGTGGTAGCGACCAGTGAAGCCGTGGTCTTGACCATGCGCACGATCGCTTCCAGCAGCTTGCGCAACAGGCCGGTGCTTTCCATCACCGCGCCGAAGGTCATGGCGCACAGCACCAGCCAGACCGTGTTGAGCATGCTCGACATGCCGCCGCCGCTGAGCAGGCGGTCGAGATCAGCATCATCCGTGTCAACGCTTGTCCCATCAGCCAGGGCCAGCCAGACAACCTCCAGGCTAGCCAGCCAGCCGTCGGCCGCCGCCATGGCCGCGACTCTCTCGGGCTGGAACAGCAGCGCCCAGATTCCGCCCAGCAGCGCGCCGATGAAGATGCTCGGCAGCGCCGGAACCCGAGCCACGGCCAGTCCGAACAGCACGGCGAGCGGTACCAGCATCAGCAGGTTGATGCTGAACAACTGGCTCAGCTGGTCCTGCATCGCTAGCAGGCCGTAGCCGTCGGCCTGCGCGTCCTTGACGCCGCCCAGAACCAGGTAAGCCAGCACCGCCAGGGCCAGCGCCGGGACGGCGACCCAGGTCATGTAGCGGATGTGGGCGAACAGCTCCGTGCCGCTGACCGCCGGGGCCAGGTTGGTGGTGTCCGACAGGGGCGACATCTTGTCACCGAAATAGGCCCCGGACAGGACGGCACCAGCGGTGATCGCGACCGACTGGTCCAGCCCCACGGCAACTCCAATCAGGGCGACCCCGATGGTGGCGGCCGTGGTCCACGAACTGCCAATGGAAATGGCCACGATGGCGCAGATCAGGCAGGAGGCAGCATAGAACCAGGCCGGATTCAACAGCTCCAGACCGTAGTAGATCATGGTCGGGACCACGCCGGCCA
>SKKM01000022.1 GCA_007121485.1 Wenzhouxiangella sp.
CGAACGTAGACGCGGCGCTTGAACGGAATGACGTGGTTGGCCGGGTACCAGAAATCGACCCAGCGGTAGCGGTCGAATTCCGGATGGGAAACGGCATCCAGCCGAAAGGCATCGTCCTCGGCGAGGAAGTGTAGCAGGAACCAGACCTGTTTCTGGCCCACGCAGACCGGCTTCTGGTGGCGGCGGCGGTAGCGCTGGGGCAGACGATAGCGCAGCCAGCCCGGGGTCGAGCCGAGTACGCGCACGTGCTCGGGCAACAGTCCGGTCTCCTCGGTGAGTTCCCGGTACATGGCCTCGATTGGCGTTTCGTCCGTGTTCATGCCGCCCTGGGGAAACTGCCAGCCGTCCTGTCCCGCGCGCCGCGCCCAGAACACTCGACCGTCATCCCTGGCCAGCACGATGCCCACGTTGGGGCGGAAACCGTCCGGGTCTATCATCGCTATCGCTTGTGGCGGCCCGGTTGTGGTACCGTTCCGCGAAATTTCAACTGTCTGAAATGTTAATCAATTCACCGCCGTCTTGCCAGTCATGGCGCGCAAACTGATCTGGGCCGGACTGGTCCTCCTGGTGCCGCTGAGCCTGCTGCTCGCGCTGAGCTGGGGCAGCGCCGGCTGGGTCTGGCCATGGACCGATGAAGCGGCCATGCAGCGCGTGGTGCTGGAGTTGCGCCTGCCGCGCGCGGTCGCTGCCCTGGTTACCGGCGCCCTGCTGGCCGTGGCCGGGTGCCTGATGCAGGTCCTGTTGCGCAACCCGCTGGCCGACCCCTACGTGCTCGGTGTCTCCGGCGGCGCGGCGGTCTTTGCCCTGGTCGGCATGAGCCTGGGGCTGAGCTTCCTGCCGATTCCCCTGATGGCCTTTGCCGGCGCGCTGTTGACCATGATCCTGGTGTTCGTGCTGGCCCGCGGCCAGGGGCCGTGGAGCACCACGCGCGTGCTGCTGACCGGGGTGGTGCTGGCGGCCGGCTGGGGGGCGGTGATCTCGCTGATCCTGGCGCTGGGTCCGGATGCGTCCCTGCGCAGCATGCTGTTCTGGCTGATGGGCGACCTGAGCTACGCCGGCCTGTCGCTGTGGTGGCTGCTGCCGCTGGCGCTGGGCCTGGGGCTGTTGTGGCTGCGCGCGCGCAGCCTGAACGTGATGGTTGGCGGCGAGCTGCAGGCGGCCCTGCTCGGCGAGTCCAGCAAGCGGCGCTTCTGGGAGATCTACATCGTCGCCTCCCTGCTGACTGCTCTGGCGGTATCGATCGCCGGCGCCATCGGTTTCGTCGGCCTGATCGTGCCGCACCTGATGCGCCTGGTCATCGGCGCCGATCATCGCCGCCTGCTGCCGGCGGCGGCCCTGTTCGGCGGCGCCTTCCTGGTTCTGGCCGACACGGTCGCGCGCAGTGCCCTGGGCCCGCGCCAGCTGCCCGTGGGGGTACTGACCGCGCTGATCGGCGTGCCGCTGTTCCTGCTGCTGCTCAACCGCGCGGTGAAGATTCGCTGATGAACGCACCTGGCCACGAGCTGCTGCTGAAGACCGAGGCGCTGTCGGTGCGCATCGGCACGGTCGAGGTGGTCGAGAACCTGAACCTGGAAATCCGCCGCGACGAGTTCTGGGGTCTGCTCGGGCCGAACGGGGTCGGCAAGACCACCTTGCTCAAGACCCTGGCCGGGGTGTTTCCGTCCCGGGCCGGCAGGGTGCTGCTACTGGACGAGCACCTGCATGCCCTGCCGCGCCGCCGCGTCGCCCGCCGCCTCGGCATGCTGACCCAGCACACGGCCTACGCCTTCGAGGCCAGCTGCGAGGAAACAGCGCTGGTCGGACGGCACCCGCACCTGAAAGCCTGGCAGCGCGAGAGCGCGGCCGATCGCGCGCTGGCCCGCGCGGCGCTGGGCGAACTGGGGCTGGATGCCTTGAGCGAGCGCAGCTGCATGAACCTGTCCGGCGGCGAATCGCGCCGCCTGGCCCTGGCCACGCTGCTGGTGCAGGACCCGGATCTCTACCTGCTCGACGAGCCCACCAATCACCTGGATCCGGCCAACCAGGTGACCATCCTCGACGTGCTCGGACGCCGCGTGCGCCAGCAGCACAAGGGCGCCATCATGGCCCTGCACGAGGTCAATCTCGCGACCTGCTACTGCAGCCACGTGCTGATGCTGTTCGGCAACGGCGAGTGGGCGGCCGGCCCGACCGAGGAGTTGCTGACCGCCGAGCGGCTCAGCCGTCTTTATCGCTGCCGCATGCGCCTGGTCGACGATGGCCAGCAGAAGGTCTTTGCCGTAGCCGGGCGCGGCGCCGACCGGGCAGCCGGCGCCGATGAACCGACGCAGTCTTGATGAGCGAAAGCGCGGCTGGCGCGCTAGCCGCGAACGGTGACTTCCTGGCCCGGACGCAGCCGCTCGTTGCCGCGAATCACGACCTTGTCGCCGGCCTGGATCGGGCCTGAGACCTCGATCCACTCGCCGGTGCCGATGCCGGTGGTGACGCGGATGCGGCGCGCGGTGTTGTCGGCATCGACGATGAACACCGCGATGCCGTCACCGCGCAGCACCAGGGCGTCGCGCGGCACCGCCAGCACTTCGCGCATGTCGGCGGTCGGAATGGTCACGCGCACGGTCTGCCCGACCGGCAAGGACTCGGTCACGTCCAGGCGCAGCTCGAACACGTGGCGTGCTTCGTCGCCCACGCTGACCACGGTGCGCACCGGGCCGAGCAGTTCGCGCCCGGCCACGTCCATGCCGAGTTCGTCGCCCGGCTTGACGTAGCGATAGAAGTTCAGCGGCGCGCGCGCCACGACCTCCAGGCTGTCCGGATTGACCAGTCGCACCACGCGTGCGCCCACCGCCACCCGTTCGCCGGCCTGGGCCACGCGCTCGGCGACCACGCCCGGGAAGGGCGCGGTGATGCGGGTCCGGGCCAGCTGGTCCTCGACCTGGCTCAGGCGCGAGCGCACCACGGCCAGGTCACTGGTGGCGACGTCACGCTCGGAGCGCGTCTGCTCGATCTGGCTGACCGCGGCCAGGTTGGTCGCAGCCAGGCGCTCGAAGCGGGTCAGCTCGGCCTCCAGGAAACGCAGGCGGGCCTCGGCGCGGTTGATTTCCGCGGCCAGTTCCTGCGCGCGCAGGCGCAGGCCGGTATCTTCGATGCGGGCAATGACGTCGCCGGCCTCCACACGCGTGCCGACGTCGGCCACTTCCATCAGACGACCGTCGACCTCTGCCGACAAAAAGGCGTCCGAGCGCGACACCACGGTGCCGGCGACCTGCATGGTCGGCGCCATGCGGGTCAGCCTGGCCTCGCTCAACTCCACCGGCGACGGCCCGCCAAACTGGGCCTGGGCGGCGGAAACCAGGGCCAGGGACAAACCCAGGCCTGCCAATACCGATTTCATGCTTGAACTCCTCATGCCGGCACCACGTTGCCCGACGGTTCACGAACCCTGTCCTCGTTGACCCGCAGCAGGCTGGGCAGCAGGATCAGGGTGAACAATGTGCTCAAGGCCATGCCGCCGACGATCACCGACGCCAGACCACGATACAACTCGGTCCCGGCACCCGGCAACAGCAGCAGCGGCAGCATGCCGAACAGGCTGGTGAACGTGCTCATCAGGATCGGTCGCAGGCGCAGGCGCACCGCCGTTTCCACCGCCTCGCGCCGCCCCAGACCTTCGCGCTCACCGTCGCGCGCCCGGTACACCAGCAGAATCGCGTTGTTGACCACCAGCCCGAGCAGGATCACGAAACCGATCATGGTCAGCATGTCCATGGCCTGGCCGGTCAGGGCGCCGGTGATTCTCAGCGCGATGATCCCGCCCACGGTCGCCATCGGGATGGTCATCAAGACCAAGATGGAGTCGCGGAAGGACCGGAACAAGGCCGAAATGAGCAGGTAGAGGATGACGATGGCCAGGATGAAACTGCCGCCGAGGTTGCGCAAGGTCTCGCCCAACGCTTCGGCCGTGCCGCGGTAGGTGATCACCCCGTCGGCCGGCAGGGCCGCGCGCAGCTGCGGCTCGACCTCGGTGCGCAGGGTCTCGATCGCCGTCTCCATGGGCATGCCCGAAGGGGGCGTCACCTGCAGCGACAGGGTCCGGCGACGATCGACGCGGCGAATCTGGTTGGGGCCGGCGGTGAGCTCCAGCCGGGTCAGTTCGCCGAGCGTGGCAATGCGGCCGGATGGCGTGTGCAGGGGCATGCCCATCAGTTCCTCCGGCGTCAGCCAGCGCTCGCCGCGCAGGATGACGTCCAGCCGGCGGTCGCCATCGAAATAGTCGCCCAGGAAGGCGCCGCTGCCCAGGGCGCGGGTCAGCGTGGCCACGTCGCTGCGCGTCCAGCCCAGTTCGGCGATGCGGCGGTCATCGGGCACCAGGCGCAGTTCGGGTTCGGCCAGCTCAAGGCCGGGCACCGGGCGCACGGTGGCCCCGGGCAGTGCGCGCTGGATCAGGCCGAAGCCGACCTGGCCCGCTTCGAGCAGGTCCTCGAAATCGGCCGCCTGCAGGTCGACGTCGATGCGACGGCTGCCGCGGCCGCCGAAAATCGGCGAGCGGTTGGCGCGGCCGAAAGTATCCGGAAAACCGGTCAGGATCTCGTTGTTGACGATGTCGACCAGCTGGTCGACGTCCCGGTCACTGTCGGCGCGGATGCCGAAGAACGCGCCGCTACCGAAAAACCCCACGAAACTGTTGCGGATCTTGGGTTCGCGCTCGCCCTCGAGGAAGGGCATCAGGCGCTCGTTGACGATGTTGACCAGCTCACGCTCGGCCGTTTCCGGCCCCATGCCGGACGGGGTCTGGATGAAGCCGAAGATGAAGTTGCGCTGGCCCTCCGGCAGGTAATCCGCCGGCGGAATCAGCAGCGCGCCGACGATGATGGGGACCGCGGTAAGACCGCCGATCCAGCCCCAGCGACGGCGTGGCGTGTCGGTCAGTTTCATGATCACGCCGGTCGCCTTCTGCCACCAGTTGGCCTTGCGGTCAACCAGGGTCGCATCGCCCAGCAGCCGGTAGCTGGCGGTGGGCAGCACGATCAGAGCGACCAGCAGCGAACAGACGATGGCGGCCGAAATCACCACGGCCAGGTCGGCAAACAGCTGGCCGGCTTCGTCCTGCAAGAAGATCACCGGCACGAAGATCGCCACCGTGGTGGCGGTCGAGGCCAGCAGTGCGCCGTAGACCTGGCCGGTCCCACGATCCGAGGCTTCCAGCGGCGCCCGGCCCATTTCGCGCTGGCGAACGATGTTTTCCAGCACCACGATCGCGGCGTCGAGCACCATGCCGACCGCGAAGGCCAGGCCGGCCAGCGAAATGACGTTCAGGGTGCGGCCGGTCCCGTCCAGGACCAGGAAGGCAAAGCACAGGCACAGCGGGATGGCCAGGGCGACCATCAGGGTCGCGCGCATCTTGCGGAAGAACCACCACAGCACCACGATGGCCAGGCCCATGCCCAGCAGCAGGTTGGTGGCGACCATGGCAATCGACTGGCGGATATAGATCGTGTCGTCGGACACCTGGGTGATGGACAGCCCGGCAGGCTCCAGGTGCGAGACGCGCAGCTCCTCGATGGTCCCCTGCAGCTCGGCCATGACGTCGAGCACGTTCACGCCCGGCTCGGCAATGACGTTCATGGAGATCGACGGGCCGCCGTTCTGGGTCATGACGCCGGACGAGTCGCGCATGACGCGCTCCACCGTGGCCACGTCCCCGAGAAACACCGGGCGCCCGTCGCGCCAGTCGAGCACCAGGTTCTCCAGGTCGGCAACGCTATACTGCCCGGCAAAGCGCAGGGTGAACTGGCGCCGCCCGACCTCCTGGAAGCCGGCCGAGACGTCGGCGTTCTGGCCCAGGCGCTGGCCGATCCGGGTCAGATCGACGCCGATCGCCGCGGCGCGGTAGGGGTCGAAGCTGATGCGAATCTCGAACGGGCGCCCGCCGCGCGGGTTGGCCGAGGAGACGCCGGGAATGCGCTCCAGGCGCTCGCGGATGACCTCGTTGACGAAGTCCTGGTATTCGATGATGGGCCGCGTGTTGCCTTCCACCGGCCGGATGGCGAACCAGGCGATGGTGTCGCCGAACTGATCGGTTCCGACCCGCACCACCGGCTCGCTGGCGTCCACGGGCAGGCGCTGGACCTGGTTCAGTCGGTTGATGACTTCGATCAGTGAACGGTTGAGGTCGGCATTGACGTCGAACTCCAGCGTGATCGAGGCGCGCCCCTGGCTGGCGGTGGAGGTCATGTTCTGCAGACCGGGCACGTCGCGCAGCAGGTTTTCCTGCGGCTCCAGAATCTCCGACTCGACCTCGGCCGGCGCGGCGGCGCGCCAGCCGGTGCTGACCGTGATGGTCGGGCGATCGATGTTCGGCGTCATCTGCACCGGCAGGCGGAACAGGCTAAGCAGGCCGAAAATGACCAGTAGAATGCAACCCACGGCGACGGCCACCGGATTGCTTAAGGCTAAACGCGTCAGTGGCACCGACGTTATCTCCTCCAAGGCATGCGGCGCG
>SKKM01000048.1 GCA_007121485.1 Wenzhouxiangella sp.
TCATGAGCGTATGGATCCAGATTCACATCTGCCTTAGCGTATAACTAGTAATTAGATGGACAAACGCTTGTCCGGTTGATTAGACGAGCAGCTCGTTTAATACGGGGCTTTTTCGGCCCCTGGCGCGGCTTTTTCAACAAAGTCAGGCGCTTGCATTTCCAGCCCTCCGTATTAGACAAGCATTTGTCCATTTAACGCGCCGATTTCCTACAGGGGGCCACGCCTGTTTCCGATTCTCAATTCTGGCGCGCCGGTTTTCAATAGCCGGTGGCAAGCTTGGGGAGATGAGCATGGCAAAACGGTTGATGGACCAGGTTCGTGAGGCCATACGCGCCCGGCATTACAGCTGGAAGACAGAGCAGTCCTACGCGCACTGGATCCGCCGCTACATTCTGTTTCACGGCAAGCGTCATCCGAAAGAGATGGGCAAGACCGAAGTCGAGGCGTATCTGACTTATCTGGCGGTGGACCGCAATGTGGCAGCGTCTACGCAGAATCTGGCGCTGGCCGCGATTCTGTTTCTGTATCGCGAGGTACTCGACATCAAGCTGCCGTGGCTGGATGACGTGGTGCGGGCCAAGAAGCCGGCGCGTATTCCGACCGTCCTGGAGCGCGATGAGGTGCACATGATCATCGCGCGCCTTCCGGCGCCGCAGGATCTGGTGGTACGGCTGCTTTACGGCTCCGGACTGCGGCTGAACGAAGCGCTCAGATTGCGGATCAAGGACGTCGATTTCCGTCGCCGGGAGCTGATCATCCGGGACGGCAAGGGCGGCAAGGACCGGGTGACGGTGCTGGCCGACGCCTGCATGGAAGGGTTGCAGGCACAAATCGCCCAGTCCCTTCAGCTATTGGCACTGGACCGCAGCCTTCGGCGCGGCGGCGTTCATTTGCCCCATGCTCTGTCGCGCAAGTATCCCAATGCGCAATTCGAATCCGGTTGGCAGTATGTCTTTGCATCACGCCGGCTGTCGCTGGAGCCACGCTCGGGCCTGGTCGGCCGCCATCATCTGTTCGAATCGACAGTGCAAAGGGCGGTGAAGCGCGCGGCGCGAGAATGTCGCATTCGCAAGCCGGTGTCCTGCCATGCCTTCCGCCACAGCTTTGCCACCCACTTGCTCGAATCCGGTGCCGATATCCGCACGGTACAGCAGCTTCTGGGCCACTCGGATGTGCGCACTACGATGATCTACACGCACGTGATCAATCGCGGGGCGCTGGGTGCGCGCAGCCCGCTGGATATGGCCTGATGCTTCTGTTTCGTCCGCGCTACCGCAGCGCGAGTGCCGACCCAGCGCGCTGACAGGGCGCTGGTCGGCTGCGGCTTCTCAAGTCTTGTCTACCGGCCGCGCACCCCGGCGCTCAGTCTAGCGCCAGGGTGCGGGTGGAATCCAGTGCGCGATCTGACTCCGCGCTAGTCGGCGATCTCGGCCAGGACCTTGTCGGCGGCGGCCAGGGTTTCGATGACGTCGGCCGGGGAATGGGCGCTGGAGACGAAGCCGGCCTCGAAGGCGCTGGGCGCCAGGTAAACGCCCTCGGCCAGCATGCCGGTGAAGAAGCGCTTGAACCGCTCCAGGTCGCAGGCCGCGGCCTGGTCGAAGTTGGTCACGCGCTCAGCGTCAGTGAAGAAGAACCCGAACATGCCGCCGACCGCGACCGTGGCCATGGGAATGCCGGCCCCATCAGCCTTGGTTTTCAGGCCATCGGCCAGGGCGGCAGTGACCTGGCTGAGGTGCTCGTAAAAGCCGGGTTGGCCAATCAACTCCAGGTTGGCGATGCCGGCGGCCATGGCGACCGGATTGCCTGAAAGCGTGCCGGCCTGGTAGACCGGGCCGTCGGGGGCGACCAGCTTCATGTACTCCTGTTTGCCGCCGAAGGCGCCCACCGGCATGCCGGCGCCGATGACCTTGCCGAAGCAGGTCAGGTCCGGGGTGATGCCGTACAGGCCCTGCGCACCCTGGCGGTGCACGCGGAAACCGGTCATGACTTCGTCGAACAGCAGGGCCGCACCGTAGCGGTCGCACAGCTCGCGCAGGCCCTCGAGGAAACCCGGCTCGGGCAGGATGCAATTCATGTTGCCGGCGATCGGTTCGACCGCCACACAGGCAATCTCGTCCGGGTATTGCTTGAACAGGGCTTCGACCGAATCAAGGTCGTTGAAGCGCGCGTTCAGGGTAAGCTCGGCCAGCGCCTTGGGCACGCCGGGCGAGGTCGGCACGCCCAGGGTCTGGGCGCCAGAGCCAGCCTTGACCAGGAAGCTGTCGGCATGGCCGTGGTAGCAGCCCTCGAACTTGATGAAGCGCTCGCGTCCCGTTGCGGCGCGGGCCACGCGCAGCGCACTCATGGCGGCCTCGGTGCCTGAGCTGACCATGCGCACGCGGTCCAGCGAGGGGATCATTTCGCAGATCAGCTCGGCCATGGTGACTTCGCCCGGCGAAGGGGTGCCGAAGCTCAAGGACTTCGCCGCGGCGGCCTGCACCGCCTCGACGATCTTCGGATGGGCGTGGCCGCAGATCATCGGGCCCCAGGAGCCAATGTAGTCGATGTAGCGCTTGCCGTCGACGTCCCACATGTGCGCACCTTCAGCGCGCTCGAAGAACACCGGCTCGCCGCCCACGGCGGCGAAGGCGCGAACGGGTGAGTTGACGCCGCCGGGCAGGCGGACGCGGGCGCGGGCGAACAGGTCGTGGCTCAGGCTCATATCAATGTGGCTCCGTTTTGGAATCAGTTGCGGGGAACGCGGCGGGCGGCGCGCGATCAAGGCATCAAAAAGCGGCAATGCGTGCGCCGGCCCCGACTCTGTCCTCATCGGCTCCAACCGACGGGATGGGCGTGCGTTCCTTGTACAATGTCGCGCTTTGCAAGCTTCGACTTCTAAATAGGAATGATAACCGTGAGCGACGAGCAGGAATTCAAAAGCTGGATGTGCGTGGTCTGCGGCTGGATCTACCACGAGGAAGAAGGCGCGCCCGATGACGGCATTCCGCCGCGCACGCGCTGGGAAGACGTGCCGGAATCCTGGGTCTGCCCGGACTGCGGCGCGGGCAAGGAAGATTTCGAGATGGTGGAGATCTGATCGACCACCGCTAACCGGCGCTGACGATCCCGCTCAGCCAGCGCCCGTCCGGCCGCAGGCGGAACCAGCGCGCCTTGGGTCCGGTGGGGTCATGGGTAAAGCGCGCCATGCCGGGCTGACTGTTGGCCACGGTCGATGGCGCCGACAGGCAGGCAATGCCGTTGTTCTCGCCGCTGAAGGTCTGGTGCACGTGACCGAAGGCCACGCAGCGCACGAAATCGGAATTCAGCCGCGCCCACAGCTGCTCGGGCTCGACCAGCGGGTACTTGTCGATCCACGGCGAGTCCACCGGCACGGGCTGGTGGTGAACGAAGACCAGCGCCGGGCGCTCCTCGTCCAGCCGCGCGAGCGGCGCCAGGCGAGCCTCATCCAGACGGCCCTCGGGGCGATGGGGAACGGCCGAATCCAGCAAGACGATCTGCCAGCCGCCCCATTCCAGCGTCGGCCCGGCCTCGAAGCCCACCGCCCCGAACACCTCGGCCATGACCGAACGCTCGTCGTGGTTGCCCGGAATCCAGGCCGTGCGCGGCGCCAGCCCGTCGATCAGGGCAGCGGCCCGCTCATAGGCCTGGCTGGACCCGTCCTCGGCGATATCCCCGCTCAGCACCACGCCGTCCGGCGCCAGCAGCCGGCAAGCCGGCAACAGGCGTGCCAGGTTGGCATCGGCATTCTGGCCGCGATAGGCGGCGGCCGGATCGGCCGACAGGTGGCAGTCGGACAATTGCAGCAGGGTGAAGGGCTTCGGCATGGGGTCTGGCGCGCTGATCGGGTCAGGTGGCAGTTTGGCAGAAATGCGGTCGCCGTTCGGTCAGGGGCATAATGAGCCCTGGCGCGGAATCTAGGGAGACCTTCGATGAATTTTTCCACCCCCGACTTGTGCGATGCCTATCCGCAGGACGTGCAGGTCGTCACCGATCTGCACTGGCACAGTTATGGCGGCAAGCGCTCGTTCAGCGGCCGCATCGAGACGGTCAAGTGCTTCGAGGACAACTCCAAGGTCAAGGAGTGCTTAAGCCAGCCGGGCGAAGGCCGGGTGCTGGTGGTCGACGGCGGCGGCTCGCTCCGGCATGCACTGATCGGCGACCAGATCGCCGCCATGGCGGCCGACAACGGCTGGTCCGGCATCATCATCCACGGGGCCTGTCGCGACGTCGAGGTCCTGCCCGGCATAGACTTCGGCGTGATGGCACTCGGCGCAGTGCCGATCAAGAGCGTGCGCCGCGGCGAGGGCCAGACCGGGCTGCCGGTCTCTTTCGGCCGGGTGCTGTTCAAGCCCGGCGAATGGGTTTACGCCGACGCCAACGGCATCATCTGCGCGGCGAAAAAGCTGGTCTGAAGACTCGCTTCAGTTGCCCGGTTTCTGGATGTCTTCCTGCGCCTTGGGCTGGCGCTCCGGCCGGCTGTAGCGCCGGATCACGAACACCAGAACCAGGGCAAACACGCCCATGAAGAGTGGAACCAGCCAGACCAGGGGGCTGGACTCGGTGGCCTCCGCGTCCGCGGCCGGCATGTTCGCCGTCACATCGGCGTGGATGACGACCTGGGCGCCGGACAGCGCCGTATCGGCCGCCAGGTGGGGCGCGGCGGCGAGAAGAAGCAGGGCCATAAGGCCGCTTGCTGCAAGCTGTCGCATTCCGTGTCCTCGATTCGGATGTCCCGTGACCTTAACATCCGCCCGGCAAGGGTTCGGGAAAGACGGGAAGCAGGGCCGCGGGCTTGTGATATCTTCAAAAGCTGTCCCGAACCGGATCATCCGACCATGAACCGAACCCCTCTCCGCAAGACCCTGTTCGTTCTGTTTCTGAGTCTGGCCCTGCTGCCCCTGGCCAGCGCCCAGGCCACCGGCGGCCTGATCAGCTCGCAGGAAGCGCTGGCGCTGGAGCGCAGCGGCTCGGTCGAGCAGGTACAGGCCTGGCTGCAGCGCGATGAAGTGGCTGCCGAACTGACCGCCCTCGGCGTCGATCCAGCGCTGGCCCAGGCGCGCGTCAGCGCCCTGAGCCCCGAGGAAGTGGATGCCATGCTGCACCGCATCGACGAAATGCCGGCCGGTGCCGGGGTGATCGAGGTCCTGGGCATCACCTTTCTGGTCCTGATCATCCTTGACTTCATTGGCGTGATCAACATCTTCGGGCGCTGAGCCCGCCCGGCTGAATGAAGCAGACCAGGCCGGGACCGCAGCTTGCGGTCCCGGCTTTTCTATTGCTCGGCCTGGTGCTCGCCGGCTGCGCCGGCACGGGGCCCGGGGCGCGCGAGGCGCTGGCGCCCTTCGACCAGCCCCGGCTGCTGGAGTCGGTCGCCTTCTTCCCGCAGACCGAGCTGCACTGCGGCCCGGCGGCCCTGGCCACCGTGCTGGACGACAGCGGCCTGTCCATCGACTATCCCGCCCTGGTCGAACGGGTCTATCTGCCGGGGCGCGGCGGCACCCTGCAGGTCGAGCTGGTCGCCGCCGCGCGCAGCCTGAACCGGATTCCCTGGGTCCTGCCGCCCGACATCCACGCCGTGCTCGACGAGGTCGCCGCCGGCAGGCCGGTGCTGGTGCTGGAAAACCAGGGCCTGCGCACGCGACCGTTCTGGCACTACGCGGTGGTGATCGGATTCGAACCCGACCGGCGCGAAATCATCCAGCACTCCGGCACCCATGCCTACCTGGCCCAACCCATGCGGCGCTGGCTGCGCGACTGGAACCTGGCCGGCCGCTGGGCCCTGGTCACCCTGCCCCCGGACCAGCTGCCGCTGGCGCCGGACCGCGAGCGCTGGCTGCAGACCCTGGCCGACTTCGAAGCCGTGGCCGAACCCGCCGCGGCGCTGAGCGCCTGGCAAACGGCCAGCCGGCGCTGGCCGGAGATGCCCCTGGCGTGGCTGGGCCAGGGCAACAGCCACTACCGTCTGGGCGACACGACCGCGGCCATCGCGGCCTTCGAACAGGCGCTGGTGCTGGACCCGGAACAACCCGCGGCCGCCTTCAACCTCGGCTGGCTGCTGCTGGAAGCCGGCGAGCCCTGCGCGGCCGCGGCCCGGTTCGAGCCGCTGATCGGGCATCCCGGCCTGGGCCAGCGCGCCGAAGACGCCTGGACCTTGGCGCGCGGCGATTGCAGAGACTAGCCCCCCGGGCTTCTACAATACGCAGATCCTGTTTCCGGAGATTCGCCCGCATGATCGCACGCTGGTGCCTCGCGCTACTGCTGCTGCCGGCCCTGGCCTGGGCCGGGGCCGAGCCGCTGGATCGGGAAATGCGGCGCCTGGAGCAGGCGCGCGACCTGCCCGCCATGCAGGCGCGCATCGAGCAGGCCGCCGACGCCGAACTGGCCGCGCCCGAAGGCTATTTCTGGCGCGTGCGGCTGGCCCTGCTGGCCGACGACGGCGCTCGCGCCGAGGAGCTGCTCGA
>SKKM01000212.1 GCA_007121485.1 Wenzhouxiangella sp.
AGCCGCGGCTACTGCGCAGATAAGCGAACCGGCAGATTGAATCGCGTCTGCCGCCAGGCTTAAGCCAGCAGCACTTACCAGACCGCGAAAGCAAAGGTGCCGTGCCACTGGGTCAGGTTGTGGACCACGGACGGATCGTCCATCGATGTTCGGCACCGCCGGCCGCAAACCCCGGCCGAGCCACCAGGAAGAGCGCTAGTGGGCCACGCGGCAAATCAGGAAGATGAACGACCATCAACCGCGGCAAAGCGCTCAAACCACTCCAGGATCAGCTCCAGGCGCTTTACCAGGTTGATCGGGGTTCCGGTCCGCGACAGGTTGTGGCCTTCGCCCTCGAACAGCGCGAATTCGGTTTCCACGCCGTTGTTGAGCAGCGCATAGAACCACTCCTGGCCCTGGCCGATGGGAGTGATGCGATCGTCGGTGCTGTGGATGACCAGCGTCGGCGTGGTGACGCGGTCGGCAAACTGCAGCGGCGAGCGGTCCCAGTACAGGTCGAAGTTTTCCCACAGCGAGCCGCCGAATTCTACGTTCATGCTGGCCGGCGGAAAGGCCTGGGTGCCAGCCTCGGAGATCCAGTTGGACACGCTGCGCTGGGTCACCGCGGCGACAAAGCGATCGGTGCGGGTGGTGATCCAGTTGGTCAGGAAGCCGCCGTGGCTGCCGCCGGTCACGAACAGGCGCTCTGCGTCCATCCAGGCAAAGCGCTGCAGGGCCTCGTCCAGCACGGCCATGTTGTCGCGATAATCGACACCGCCGTAGTCCAGCTGCACGGCGGCCTGAAATTCATGGCCATAACCGGTCGAGCCGCGGTAGTTGGTAAACACCACGGCAAATCCTGCCCCGGCCATGATCTGGAACTCGTGCATCCATTGATGACCCCACATGCCGGCCGGGCCGCCCTTGATGTTGAGAATCACCGGCCAGCGGCTCGACTCTTCCAGGCCTTGCGGGCGGACCACAAAGCCGTCGATCTCCACCCCGTCGTTGATGAAAGTAAAGCGCTCCAGCTCGGTGGTATAAACCTCGGCCAGCAGCGCGTCGTTGAAGGAACTGAGCCGCGTGGCCGGCGCTTCCGGGTCGGTCCGAACCCAGACTTCGTCCAGTCTGGTTTCGCTGTTCTGCGTCCAGACTCGGGTGCCGTTGTCGGCGAAGTCCAGCGCACTGATGCTGACACCCTGCCCGTGCAGGACTTCGGTACTGCCATCGGCCTGGAGCGCCAGCAGCGGTCGACTGCCGCGAAAATCAGCCTGAATCAAAGGCAGCGCATGACCGGCCGGCCAGATGATCTGGCTTGCGCTCAATTCCATGCCGTCGTGCAGCTGCTCGATCCGGCCGCTGGCCAGCTCGACCGACTGCACGGTGATCTCGGCCTGGCGCTCACGCTGATGAGTAAAGGCAATGCGCGCTCCGTCCGGTGAAAATGCCGGCGATCCGACCCGACCGGCGGGCGTATGGATGGTTCTGATCTCTCCGTTGAACGGATTCAGCAGATGCAGGCCCTGCTCGAACCCACCGTCGAATTCGCTGCCGTCCAAATCCGCGACGAATGCGACCTGCGAACCATCCGGTGAAGCCACAGCACCCGACACGTTCCACTCGGAATCCGCCGCCAGGCGCTGCATATCACCGCTGTCGAGATCCAGACGCCACAGTGTGCGGCGACGCTTATCGAGAAAACCAGCCGCCTCGCTCATGTACACCTGGCGCGAGAAAACCCGGACGTCGGGCGCGGGCTCCGATTCTTCCTCGGGCGGGCTGGTCGGGTCTTCCACCGCCGGGTCGATGTTCAGCGTCAATAGCATGGTCTCATCGTTCAACCAGTCCATGCCGCTGATGCCACCCTGGCGCATCTGGGTGACAGCCAGCGCCTCACCGCCGTCGACCGGCATCACGAAGACCTGAGCCTGGCCGTCCTCGCTACGCACAAGGGCCAGCCGGGTCCCGTCAGGCGAGAAGCGCGGCATGCGATCGCCGCGACCTGCCGTGAACTGGCGCGGCGGCCGGGATCCGTCAACCGGCACCATCCAGATCGCGGACTCGCGCGAGCGCCGGTCCTCGCTGACCTGGGCATGCACCAGCGCCACGCGCCGGCCGTCCGGCGAAATGCGCGGGTCGGAGACGAAGCGGAACTGGTAGTAGTCCTCCGGCACCATCGGGCGCGGCGAATCGGCCAGCACGGACGCGGCGAAAACCAGAGAAAGCGCACAGATCAGAAGTCGGTAGCAGGGATTCACGTTCAATTCCGGCAATGGGAGGAAGCCAAGCGGGCTTGAATCATACCGGAGAGCTAGCCAAGGCGACTTGAGGCCAGGATCACACCCCCGACGAGCGGTGCTGAACCGGCAGGTCGAACCCGGTCTGCCGCCAGGCATAAGCCAGCAACAGGTACCAGGCCGCGAAGGCAAAGGTGCCGTGCCACTGGGTCAGGTTGTGGACCACGGACGGGTCATCCATGAACGCCGACACGACGACGCTGTTGACGGCCAGGCCCAGAACCACCACCGCAATGGTCAGCATCAGCCACGGCAGCCGGCGCGGCAGGCCGGCCGGCTGGAGCTTGAGCAGTGCGACGGCGAGGATGATCTTGGCCACCAGCGTGGCCGGAAAGTAGGTGCTGATCACCGCCTGGCGGATGGCGTGGTCGATCTCGCCGGCCGAACCGACCAGGGCGATGTAGGCGATCAACAGCACCGGGCTCAGGGTGCCGAGCAGGTGCAGGCTGCGCGCCGGCACCCGGCCACCGGCCGACAGCAGCTTCAGCCACTGCACGTTCAGCCACCAGGTCAGCACCAGCACCACCCCGGCCGGAATGATGGTGCCGCGGAACACGAACACCGCCGGCTCGCGCCGGCCGGCCGCGCTGATGCTGATGCAGCCGTCGACGAAGACGCGGCACTGCGGGACCAGGTCGAACGCGCGCGACAGCATCAGCGAGACGGCCACGCCGACAAAGGCCAGGATGAAGATCAGGGCCGGGACATAGTGCAGCTTCATGCCCTCATTGTCCCGAACCGCGCCCCGCGCCTCAAGCCAGCCGCTGCAACCCGGGTCGCGGTGCAGGATTGACGCAAAGCCGTAGGTGCCCGGATCCGCGGGCACCGGGCATCGACCCTACTGCTGGAATCGATCCCTGAACAGGGACGGGTCCGTGCGCAGCACCGTGTTGAAGAACCAGTTGTAGTTGGCGGTGGATCCCATGGTGATTTCGCCGGAAGTAATCTGGAGATGGTTCTGGCCGGGACTGAGAAAGCGGCCTCGGACCTCGCAGACGCCGAACCCTTCGCCCTGCGTCCGCACCGTGATGTTGCAGCCGGTTGCCACACCGCCATAGACGAGGGTATAGGCGTAGTCATCCGAGGTGCCCTGGGTACGGTCACGACCCGCCATGCCCAGGCGCATCATGGTGGCGTCATCGGGCGCCAGGGCGCGGCGGGTGGCGCGGGCGCGGGTGCCCTGGTGCATCACCGCTTCGCCGTCGGGCAGGCCGCGTGCCCGCGCGACCTGCAAGGCGGCGATCTCGACAAAGTTGTGCCCGGTGGGCAGATCGGCCAGGTCCACGCTGTAGGTACTGGCGTCGATGACCGGCTCGAACAGGAAGGGATTGTTCACCCCCTTGCGGAACCAGCCCAGGTTGACGTCGTCGCCGCGCAGGTCATCGCGCGTGCCGATCACGCCATCATCCCCAGCATTCAGGTTGTACCGCGCGTCTGCGCCCGGCAGGGCCTTGGCATACCCGCGGCTGGCCCCAGTCAGGCCAGACTCACTGGCCAGGTTGGGATGGGCCAGCCCAAGGCAGTGACCGACTTCGTGGAGCAAGACGCTCTCGTAGTCGAAATGATTGAGGGGCAGTTCCGGATTGCTCAGCTGCAGATTATTCACCACCGGCTGCAGTTCGTTCCAGGTCCGGATCACGTTCCGCACCGGGATTTCCATCTGCGCAATGCTCTCGCTGTCCGGCGCGATGCAGACCGAGATCGTCAGCTGGTTCTGCGAGCCCGTGTAGCCGGTCGGGTGGGCGATCAGGTTGGGATTGTCCTGCTGCTCGGCGAAGATGAACACACCGGCTGACGCCACGGACGCAGCCAGCATCCCGACCGCCCCAGTCAGCACCGCATTCAAGGCCTTCACCGGATAGCCCTGATCACGCGCGTGCGCATCCACTCCAGCAGCGCGCCTTCGGTTTGCGCCAGTGCCGCGAGCTCGGTCGATTCCGGCAAGGCCCGGCTCCAGGCATCCGGCGCCTCGATCATCAGCGCATGTCGCGCACGGCCCGCGCCGCGCTGCTCGAAGCGCACGAGGTCGGCATCGGCCACCAGCACCAGCTCGGCATCGCCACGCGCGGCGCGCGCGGTCTCCAGCAGGCCCGGATCATGCCGGCCGGCCGCAGCGAAGAACGCATCCAGCTCGGCCCGCTCCTGTGCAGAGGCCGTCCAGCGGTAGTGGCCAGCCTGCGGGGTATAGGGCGGAAACCGCATCTCCACCGTCCCGTCGGCCCAGACCCGCAGCGACATGCGGTTGTCGTGATCGGCCACCAGCACGTTGATGCGCTGGTAGACGTAGATCGGTTCCGCCATCGGCTCCTGCGCCGCCGAAAGCGGCGACAGCAACAGGCCGACGAGCGCGAGCAGGACCATGCGAAGGGGGCTCAAGGCGCGATATCCGGACCAATCATGGGCGCAGCATAGACGATTGCCGACGACCAAAAACGCGAAAAAACATGGGCTTGTGACGGGCGCCACGGGATGGCCGGCAGCCTGTGGACGAGATCGATCATTTTCTCCCCGGCAGCCCTGCTGGGCCGGGCGCCGGGGCTATGTTTCCGACGACGCCTCGACCAGGGCCGCGCGGGTGCGCTCGTCGGGATAGCCGTCGGCGACCAGCCCGCGGTCGAGCTGGAACTGCTGCAGGGCTCAGCGGAGACCAAAGCTGTTATTCAAGGGGCCTCAAGTTCCCGGCTCGTTCTTCTCGAAACGATCATCGAAAATCGGGTCGAGATCTGCGCTGCCTTCCACTTCAAGACTGACCGTCACCACCACCATCGGCTGTGTCGGGTCATTGGTTTCAATGCATAGCCGGCCATCGTAGCTACCCGGAGCCAGTTCACTAGCGTCAACGGTGACGGTAACCTCATCGAAACCATTGGCCGCGACCATACCGGCCTCTCCCGATACGCTCAACCAGGCCACATCCGATGGTGACAGGCAGACCGAACCCCCGGTGCCGAAGCCGCGAATTGCCCAGTTTCCGGCCTCACTCAGCTCGACAACTCCAGCCTCGCCAAGAACGGGCGGATCGCCGACCGTTCCGTCGGGAAAGCCGTAAGCCCACCACGAACGCTGCTGCGACTGCGCGTTGTCTCGAGCGGCCGGCAAGTAATCCGGACCCACTTCACGACTGACCACGCCGATCAGCACATCACCGTGTTCGGCGGTGATGTGCTGAGGTTCAGGCAAAGGCACGGAATTGAACCCAAAACCCGCAACAGTCAGCCCGGTCACCGAAGTCAGCAGCTCGATATCGCCCATGGGATCGCCGTCAGGGGCGCTCCAGACATACACATCGTATTCATCGCCGACCTGGACTTCGCCGTTTCCTGGCGCCCAGGCAACCTGCACCTCTTCCAGAGTGAAAGGAATATCCAGCGCGCCGGGAGTAAACCGGTTGAACCAAAGCCACTGTTGCGTCCCCATGCCGTTGATGAATGCGAGACCCGAGTCGATGATCAGTTCGATCGGCTCGCTTTGACCCTCGTTGACGGCTTCATCGTCCAGCCCTTCCGGCACCAGTCCCACGGTCTGGACTTCAGCGCGCTCGATGCTGTAGCTCAGATCAGACTCGCCGGAATTGGCGATGGTCAGCACCGCCTGGTCAATGCTGCCCGCAGTCAACGAAAATT
Source organism: Wenzhouxiangella sp. (assembly GCA_007121485.1). Lineage (GTDB taxonomy): Bacteria > Pseudomonadota > Gammaproteobacteria > Xanthomonadales > Wenzhouxiangellaceae > Wenzhouxiangella. Next base: position 5,900 of record SKKM01000212.1, read on the forward strand.
CGAATGACAGCGGAGAGACATCGGCCACCGGTGGCCCCAGGCCAACGACGGCCACGGTCCAGTGCAGATCCGGTGAGAGACCATCGATCTCGGTCAATACCACTTCACCAAAGTCGATCTGGCCACTGGAATTTTTTCCATCCGGTGTGATTGTGATCTGCAATAGCTGGGTCTCAGTCAGGTTGCCAGAGAAGCTGAAACTGGACGGACTGACGGCCACGGCAAAGGTGTCTCCGTAACCACTGCCGGCAACCTCCCAGCTACTGGGCTGGTCCAGCGCGTTGCGAACCAGGCGGGTAAACGTGCACTCGGGGCGACAGTCCATGTCGCGCAAGGCAGGTAAATTCAGGGTGCGGACATCACCGTCTTCTTCCGGATCGGCCGCTTCGAAATTGGGTTTCGTCTCGTCCATCACCAGCCCGGCCAAGGCCGCCCTGGTCAGGTCAACGCGACCGCTACCGACATCATCCCAGTCCCAGGGCGTGCTGCGATCCTGCTTGAACCCCTGACGCACTGCCGTCATGCGGATGGCGGAATGCACTTCCATCACGCTCCAAT
>SKKM01000128.1 GCA_007121485.1 Wenzhouxiangella sp.
GATCATGCAGGTGGTGTCCGAAGGCGGCACGCTGCAGGGTCTGGAAATCATGGATCTGGACAAGAAAAAGCAGGTCATCCAGGGCGAGGAAATCCTGGTCTTCTGGGGCCTGGCCCCGGACTTGGGTCCCATCGCCGACTGGTCGCTGGATCTGGAGAAAAAGCAGATCCACGTCGATACCGAGAAATTCCAGACCTCGATCGAAGGCGTGTTCGCCATCGGCGACATCAACACCTACCCCGGCAAGAAAAAACTCATCCTGTCCGGCTTCCACGAAGCCGCCCTGGCGGCGTTTGCCGTGCAGAAATACTTACACCCCGACCAGCGCCAGTTCCTGCAGTACACCACCACCTCGCCCATCATGCACAAGCGTCTGGGCGTGGACGGCAAGAGCGCCTGAGCGACACCAAAGAATCAGGCGAGCAAGCGGTGACAAGTTTTCCGACTGCGTTCCGTTTCCTGATTACGTAGCAAACTCAGGGGCTCCTGGCGGCTGTCGGCCTGTTGCGAACCTCACGATTAAAGGGCCGGAACAGCCACGATGCAGCTTGTTATCTTTGTTAAAGCAAAACGCTGAGCTGGCGGGAGCCGTCAGCCCAGCGTTTTGATTGGCAGGGCTACTCGTCGTGGGCCACGTATCGGGTGACCGGCGTGGCGCGCGGGATGCGCGAGAGGGAGCCGCCCGTGACCCATCCTATCCCTAGCTCTCCTGTACTGTTTCCACCCCAGCACCAGGCGCTGCCCGCATCCGAAACCGCGCAGGACATGCCTCGTCCCACCGAAACCTGCGAAATCCCGGTCAGGGGTCCGGCATCGCGGCCACCCCGGCCCAGCCGCGCCTGCACCGCTCGGGTCCGATCGCTGCTCTCACCATCCCCAAGCTCACCGGAAGTGCCTCGGCCCCAGCACCAAACACTCCCATTGTCACGAATCGCGCACAGGTGCCCGGAACCCGAGGGAAAAGAAGGTGCCTCGGCGATGCCGCGCGCCCCGACAAGCGGTCCGCCATCATCGCCCTGATCATCAATGTGGACCTGGACCGGGAAGAGCCGGATGTCGGCATTCTCGCCGTTACCGAGAATACCGCCAGAGGCGGAACCCCAACAATAGATTCGTCCATCAGCGCCGGGATTGATCAGTGCGCAGCTTGCGCTTCCCTGGGCGGCAATGCCGGCAACACCTTCCAGCGGCTGGTCCTCGGCAGCCAGCACCGGGGTAGCCCTAGAGGTCGATCCGGATTTACCGTTGCCCAACTGGCCTGAAGAGCCAAACCCCCAACACCAAGCCGATCCAGAGTTGTTAAAAGCGCAGGTATGGTCTCGGCTGGCCGATGCACCAGAAACTCCCTGAAGCTGCCGATCCCTTTCATCGATCACTGGCTGGGCCCTTGGTTGAGACTCGGTCGATCCGATTCCCAACTGACCATCACTGTTATCTCCCCAGCACCATAGCGAGCCGTTTTCACGAATCGCGCAGGCATGCTCGCTTCCGGCAACCACGTGCACGGCATCTGCAAGGGGCTCGCCATTGCTGAGCAGGGTTTTTGCAGCTCGACTCAGGCGAAGCGGAAGCGAAGTACTACCAATACCAAGCTGTCCGCGGTTATTGTAGCCCCAGCACCAGATCTGCCCGATTGCATCCCGCGCACAGGAAAAATTTTCCCCGGTCGTCACCTGGACCACATCCAGCAAGGGTCCACCATCTGTCCCTCTATTATCCACACGAACCCGCACGCCGCCGGGATAGGGTCCGGTGTTATCTTCGATACCCTCCCCGTTACCCAGTCGCCCATCATTAGTACTGCCCCAGCACCAGGCGGAACCGTCGTCCAATGCGGCGCAGGCATGTTCGAAGGACGCACTGACGCTGACCACACCGTCCAGACCACACAAGGGCTTGCCGTCGTCGCGCATACCGATCAGCGGGCCGCCGGACTGACAATAGGCCGGGGTGGTGGCGGCATGGTGGGCCTGGGGTACGGCGCTGATGCGCTGGCGCTGGTTGAGTGTGCTGCCGTCAACCACAATTTCCAGCCAAAACGTGCGCCCGTCGAAGACCCCGCCGAATTCCAGGTCGACCTGGAACAGCCCGCCGACCACGTTGACCGACCCGGCATCGAACATGGCGATCGGTTCGCCGTCTTCTGGCGCCTCGTATAAGGAAAACAGCATCGGAACGGTTCCGGTAAAGGGTCCGGAGCTGTCTTCGAGCTGTCCCTGGTAGGTCACGGCGGTAACCTGCATGGACAGGCCAAGGCACAGGAAAAAGACGAAACTCAGCAGTCGGTTCATCGATCAATCCCTCGTTTTTGGTTGCGTCTACCCTCTATACGGAATTCACTCCCACATCCGGACAAGGACAAGGACACGACCGCTGGCTTCGCTGGATACGCTGCTGCACACTACGAAGCAAACTACGACATCGATCGAGGGGTGGCATATTTTCCGGGCGCATTACGTTCTATTGTTTGAACGCTAGGAATTTTCCTTTCCATGTGATCTGGAGCCCAAGGATGAAAATCTTGTCTACGCACCTCGCAACCGCCGCGCCGCTGGCGTTGGTCCTCGCGCTGATCACCGCCCCGGCCAGCGCCGAATTCCAGATTACACAATGGACCATCGCCGGCGGCGGCGCGATCGAAGCCCAGGGCGGTGACTGGACCCTGTCCGGCACCATTGGCCAATGGGAGGCGACTGAAGCCCGCGCCCTGTCCGGCGGTGGCTGGTCATTGACCGGTGGTTTCTGGGGCACCACTCTGGAGGAGCTGGGCGACATCATCTTCCAGGATCGCTTCTCGCAGTTTTACCGCTCTCGCAATCTGCTGCATCCGGAAGAGATTGCCAAAGCGGAAGGCTGAGCGAAAGCTTTCTGGCCCTGGCCCGTCCGGCACCAACCGGGCGCGGCCTTTGCCGATGTCCTCAGCGTCGGCGAGGCTTGCAGGCAACAAGTCCTGACCTGACTCGCACTTGGCGGTAAGCTTGCGGCTTGACCACCGCTTGATCTGCCCGCTTGCTCAAGCTCATCACCCATGCCCACGTCTTTGCGCCCGATGACCGGGGCATGCAAAACCTGCTGATCGCTGGTAACCGCATCGCCTGGATGGGCGCTGATCTGGACGATCTGGGCTCGGTCAAGCCAGCCGAGAGCACCGACCTGGAAGGCCGGCGCCTGATCCCCGGCCTGATCGACGGCCATGCCCATCTGACCGGCGGCGGCGGGGAAGCGGGCTTCGGCAGCCGCGTGCCGCCGGTGCCGCATCCGCATTTTCTCGACGCCGGCATCACCACCGTGGTCGGCGTACTCGGCACCGACGACACCACCCGCGATACGCGCTCGCTGGTATCTCAAGCCCTTTATCTGCGCGATCACGGGGTCAACGCCTGGTGCCATACCGGCGGCTATCACGTCCCGCCGGTGACCTTTACCGGGAGCGTGCGCGAGGACATTGTTTTTCTCGATCCGGTCATCGGCGTGGGCGAAGTCGCGATTTCCGACCACCGCTCCAGCCAGCCGAGCTTTGAGGAAATCCTGCGCATCGCCAGCGACGCGCACGTGGCCGGACTGATTACCGGCAAGGCCGGGATTGTGCATCTGCATCTGGGCGACGGCGATCGCGGCCTGGAACTGGTCCGCCGTGCCCTGGCCGAGACCGAGTTGCCGCCGCGGACCTTCAACCCCACCCACATCAACCGCAAGAAAGCGCTGTTCGAAGAGGCCATTGCCGTAGCCCGAGCCGGCTGCACGGTCGATATCACGGCCTTTCCGATCGAAGACTCGCCGCCGGACGATGAATGGCCGGCCGACGAGGCGCTGCTGCGCTACCTGGACTCCGGCGCACCGTCAGAGCGCATCACGATGAGCTCCGACGGCGGCGGCTGCCTGCCGGTGTTCAACGCCCAGGGCGAGATGCAACATTTCGATATCGGCGATCCGGCGACGTTGACCGAGACGCTGATGCGGTTGCTGCAGCGTGGCGAACCGCTAGCCCGCGTGCTGCCGGCCTTTACCCTCAACCCGGCCCGACTGCTGCGCTTCCACGACCGCGGCCGCATTGAGGTCGGCGCGACCGCCGATCTGGTGGTGCTCGACGAAGCGCACCGAATCGAGAAAGTCATGTCCCAAGGAACCTGGAGGATTACCCCCTGATGTGCCCATCCGGCGAGAGAGACAACAAGAACCGCGGCTACATCATCCCCATCGGCGGCGCCGAGGACAAATTCCACAACCCGGAAATCCTCGACCGCTTCATCAGCGAATGCGGCGGCAAGGATGCCCGCATCTCGATCATACCCACGGCCTCCGAGCTCGCTGATACCGGCCCGACTTACGAAAAACTGTTTCGCAAGATCGGCATCAAGCACGCCGCTGTGCTGCCCATCTTCACCCGCAAGGAAGCCAACGACCCCGAATACATCGCCTATATCAACAAGTCCGACGGCGTGTTCATGACCGGCGGCAATCAGCTGCGCCTGTCGACCACCCTGGGCGGCACGGAAACCGCGATTGCCATCCGCCGCCGCAACGCCGCCGGCATGCACGTCGCCGGCACCTCGGCGGGCGCTGCCTTCATGCCCGAACACATGATCGCCGGCGGGCGCGAGGGCTCCACCCCGACGCCGGACAAGGTCACCCTGGCGCCGGGTCTGGGCCTGACCAACAGTTTCATCATCGACCAGCATTTCCGCCAGCGCGACCGCCTGGGTCGCCTGCTCACCGCGCTGGCCTACAACCCCTTCGCCGTCGGTATCGGCCTGGACGAGGACACCGCCGCTTTCATTCGCCCCGGCGATGACCTGGAAGTGGTCGGCAGCGGCGGCATCACGCTGGTCGATCCGGGCGAGCTCAGCTATTCTTCGATGGATCGGGCGCGCGCCGGCGAGCCGGTCAGCCTGGTCGGCATCAAGCTGCATATCCTGATTGCCGGTGGCCGATTTGAGATTCTCAGCCGCGAGGCGAGTGCGGAGTAGCGCGATGAAAGTCATCAGCACCAATGTCTATGTGGGCCCCAACCTGTACGCCCATTTCCCGGTCATCCGCTACATCCTCGACCTGGGCGAGCTGGAGGAATGGCCATCGGCCCGCCTCGGCGAAGACTTCATCCACGCGCTGCTGGAACGCCTGCCGGGCCTGCACGAACACGGCTGCTCGTACCGGGAGCCCGGCGGCTTCGTCCGCCGCCTGCATGAAGACCACGGCACCTGGCTGGGCCATGTGATGGAGCACGTGGTGATCGAACTGCAAAACATCGCCGGTGCGGACGTGAGTTTCGGCCGCACGCGCTCGATCGAGGGCAAGCCGGGCCACTACACCATGGTCTTCGAGTACGAAGACGAAAGTGTCGGGCGCAAGGCCGGGCAGCTGGCTCTGGACCTGCTTCACAGCCTGCTGCCGGAGGCCCTGCAACCGGAAGACGCTCCGGGCCCGGACTGGGACTTCGACAACGAGCGCGATCTGTTCATCCGCGACGCTCAAAGGCGCGCCTTCGGCCCCAGCACCGCCTCTCTGGTGCGCGCGGCCGAAGAACGCGGCATTCCCTGGATCCGCCTGAACCGGCAAAGCCTGGTCCAGTTCGGTCACGGCCGGTTCCAGAAACGCATCCAGGCGACCACCACCAGCCTGACCAGCAACATCGCCGTCGAACTGGCATCGGACAAGGAAGAAACCAACCAGATCCTGCGCGACCTCGGCCTGCCGGTGCCGACCCAGCGCCTGGTGCAGACCGCCCGCGATGCCGTGCGCGTCGCGCGCCGGATCGGCTTTCCGGTGGTCACCAAGCCGCTGGCCGGCAACCACGGTCGCGGTGTGTCGATCCAGTTGACCAGCGACGAGGAGGTCGAGGCCGGTTTTCTGAAGGCGGCCGAGTACGGCCGCAACGTGGTGGTCGAAAGTTACCTGGAGGGTCTTGATCACCGCCTGCTGGTGATCGACGGCGAATTGATTGCGGCGGCCAAGCGCATTCCCGGCCACGTCGTGGGTGACGGCGAACACACGGTCGCGGAGCTGGTCGACATCGTCAACCAGGACCCCCGACGCGGCATCGGACATGAGAAAGTCCTGACCCGGATCGAGATCGACGCCCAGGCCGAGCGCCTGCTGGCCCGTATCGGTTATGACCTCAAGACGGTGCCGCCGGCCGGCGAGGTGGTTTACCTGCGCGCCACCGCCAACCTGTCAACCGGCGGCACGGCCATCGATGTCACCGACGAGATTCATCCCGACAATCGCGACATGGCCATCCGCGCCATCCAGGCCATCGGCCTGGACATCGGCGGCGTGGACTTCCTGACCGCCGACATCACGCGCTCCTATCGCGAGGTTGGCGGCGGCATCTGCGAGATCAACGCCGGCCCCGGCTTTCGCATGCACGTCGCCCCCAGCGAGGGTCAGTCGCGCGACGTGGCCGGGCCGGTGCTCGACATGCTGTTCCCGGA
>SKKM01000145.1 GCA_007121485.1 Wenzhouxiangella sp.
GCAGCCTGCTGGAAATGGATGACGTCCACCGCAGTGCGGTACTGCATCCGGGACCGGTGATCATTCCGGCCGCCCTGGCCACCGCGCTCCAGACCCGGGCCAGCGTCGCCAGCCTGCTGGACGCCATCGTGCGCGGCTACGAAGTCACCATTCGCCTGGGCCGCGCGGTCGGCCTGGGGCATTACCGGTATTGGCACCCCAGTTCGACCTGCGGTGCTTTCGGCGCGGCCATGGCTGCGGCCTGGATCCGTGGCCTGGATGAGATTCGTACCGCCTGGGCCCTGGCCAATGCCGGCACGCGCACCGGCGGCTTGTGGCAGATGCGCCATGAGGCGGTCCCCAGCAAGGCCTTGCACACGGCGCTGGCCGCGCACTCGGGCTGGCTGGCCGCGGCCCTGGCGGAACAGGGCTTCAGCGGTCCGCTTTCCTTGCTGGAGGGTGAGCAGGGGCTGTTCGCCGCGATGGCGCCGGAGGCAGACCCGGCGCGGCTGCTGGCGGTCGATGATCACTGGTTGATTCATGAGGTCAGCTTCAAGCCCTGGCCGGCCTGCCGCCATGCCCATCCGGCCATGGACGCGCTGATGACCTTGGACTCTTTTCCCGAACCCGATGCCATTGAAAGCGTGGCGGTCGAAACCTATCAGGCCGCCCTCGATTTCTGTGATTGCCGCTGCCCGTCGACACCGGGGCAGGCCCGGTTCAGCATCCAGCACGCGCTGGCCAGCATTCTGGTGCATGGTCGGCCGCGAATGCGCCACTACGAATCCAGTGCATTGAATGTGGCGCCGGTCCAGGCCTTGCGCGATCGCATCCAGCTGGCCAGCTGCAACCATTTTGATCAGGCGTTTCCACACCACTTCGGCGCCTCGATCCAGCTCAGGACCCGTAGTGGCGAAATCATGCAGGCGGCTGTGGAGGACGCATGGGGCGATCCGGAATGGCCGCTCACCGATGCCGACCTGGGCGCCAAGGCCGCCGACCTGTTTGAATCGGCCGGATTCGAGTCGGCGCGCGCCCAGCGCATCATCGAGCAGACCCTGTCCTTGGCCGAACAGGGCGAAAAGCCGGCTATGGAAAGCTTAAGGGCGTTCTGGTTATGAGGGAGGGCGCTGGCAACACCGTCCGCGACGCCTTGGTTCGGCACGCGCTCGACACCCGCAGCATCCCTGACAGCGCCCGGCGGGCCGCGGCGATCTTTCTCGAGGACACGGTGATGGTGGGCGTGGCCGGCAGCGGGTTGCCGGAGCGGCGCCTGCTGGTCGAAACCGCACGCGGCTGGAGCGGGCCCGGTCCGGCTCGTCTGTGGGCGGACGGGGAAGCCCAGGCCACGGCCACGGCGGCCCTGGTCAACGCCTACCAGATTCATTGCCAGGAGTTCGATTGCGTGCATGAGCCGGCGGTGGTCCATCCCATGGCCGTGATCGGCGGCGCGCTGCTGTCCTGGGCCCAGGCCAATGGACCGGTACGCGGGCGCGATCTGCTCGATGCCCTGGTGGTCGCGGTCGACGCGGCCACGGTGATGGGGATGATGGCGCGCTCGCCCATGCGCTTTTTCCGACCGGCCATGTGCGGCGCGCTGGGTGCCAGCCTGGGACTGTCACGGCTGGCCGGACTGGACGCCGACGGCTGTCGCCGCGCCCTGGGCCTGACCTATTGCCAACTCGGCGGCAACATGCAGTCGCACGTCGAAGGCACGCCCGGACTGGCTCTGCAGATCGGCTTCAATGCGCGCGCCGCAGTCGGTGCTCATGAGCTGACGCTGGCTGGCATGGCGGGACCGGTCGATGTGATTGATGGACCCTTCGGCTACCTGGAGCTGATCGAGCAGGATTACGACACGGGGGCAGTCGAGCAGCTGGGCCGGCACTGGCAGATCGAGCGGGTCAGTCACAAGCCTTTTCCCACGGGGCGGGCGGCACATGCCGCGCTGGACGGACTTGACCAGCTGCTGGCGGCCGGCCTGGACGCCGAGGACATCGACCGGATCGAACTGCATGCGCCACCGCTGATCCGACGCCTGATCGACCGCCCGGCGCGCCGGGGCATGAGCGCCAGCTATGCCCGCCTGTGTTTGCCGTGGCTGGTTTCCGTACGCCTGGCCCGCGGCCGGCTCGGCCTGGAGGATTTCTCGGCCAGCGCGCTGAGCGACCCCGAGCGCTGGCGCCGGGTCGACTGCGTCAGGGTTCTGCCCGATGCCAACCCGGACCCGAATGCCCTGATCCCGCAAAATCTGAGCGTTGTGACGCGCTGCGGCCAACGCCATCAGATCAGCCTGTCGAGCGTGCTGGGTTCACCCCGGCGTGCGCTGGATGAAGAGGCTCGCACGGCCAAGGCACAAGCTTGCTGGCGGCACGGCGGGTTCGATGATGGGCGCGGTCAGGGTCTGCTGGCGGAGCTGCGGGATCTGGCCGACCGGGATTCGCTGGACGGCTTATTCAGCCTGCTGACGCCGGCCGCCGGGCCGGCCTGAATCATCAAAGGATGACCACCATGCCCAAGCCCTCGCCGACCTGGTTCGAACATGCAGATGTACCCCGCCTGCTGGAGGAATTCCCGGTCGATGACCGCTTTCTGGAGCGCCATCGAGGTTTAAGCCGGGACGAGCTGTTTGCGCGCCAGGATGCCGGATTCCGTCGCTGTCTGGCGCGAGCCTGGCAGATTCCCTTCTACCAGCGTCTGTGGGGTGAGGCCGGCATCCAGCCCGGTGATATCAACGGACTGGCCGACATTGAAAAACTGCCCGTGTTCGGCAAGGCCGAGATCATGGACAGCGTCGAGAGAGCGCCGCCGCTGGGCGATTTCCACGGCTGGACGCCGGGCGAGGAAGGCACACCGGGAGATCTGCCGCTGATTGTCCACACCACCAGCGGCACCACGGGACGGCCGCAGCCGCTGGTGTTCGGTCCGCGCTCGCGCGAAGTGCAGAACATCCTGCTGGCCCGCGTTTATCGCATGCAGGGCCTGCAAGCCGGTGACGTGGTGCACTCGGTGTACGGCCATGGATTGATCAACGGTGGCCACTACGTGCGCGAGGCGGTGACCCACTACACCCATGGCCTGTTCCTGTCGGCCGGCACGGGGGTGGAAACCCGCTCGGCGCGCCAGGTCGAGCTGATGAAGGATTTTCGCCCCACCGTGATCGTCGGTTTTGCCGACTACATCAAAAAGCTCGCCGATGTGGCCCGCGACATGGGCATCGGGCCCGGCCGCGACATTCCGCTGCGCATGATTTCCGGTCACCTGGGCCGCGAGTCGCGCGAGTCCTTGAGCGCGGCCTGGGGCGGGGCCGAACTGTTCGACTGGTACGGCGTGGGCGATACCGGCGCCATCGCCGCCGAAGGCCCGGATCACGACGGCATGTACCTGATGGAAGACGCACAATTCGTCGAGGTGCTGGATATCGATTCGGGCCGGCCGGTCGCTGAAGGCCAGCCGGGTGACATGGTGGTGACCTGCCTGTACAAGGACGATCTGTATCCCATCATCCGCTTCAACACCCATGATGTGACCGAGGTGCTGGACGGTGCCTCCTCGCTGGGCCTGAATCTGCGCCGCATCGCCGGCTTCCTTGGCCGATCTGACAACATGGTCAAGATTCGCGGCATCAACATTTTCCCGCAGTCTTTGAGCCCCATCCTCGAAAGCGTGGCCGGCTTTGCCGGTGAATTCATCTGCGTGGCCACTCGCGATGTTTCGGGTCGCGACGAGCTGGCGGTGCGCATTGAAGTTGCCCCCGAACTGGTTGAGAATGCTGCGGTGATCGATGCCTTTGCCCAGACCCTGCGTGCCCGCCTTGGGGTGGAAGTCCGGCCCGAGTTGTGCCCGCCGGGAACACTGGCCGAACTGACCGGTATCGAGGTTCGCCAAAAGCCCATCCGCCTGATCGACCGGCGCTTCGACCCGGCATGAAGCTCAATCTGCTGGATCTGCGCCGCCAACTGGGCGCTGGCGAACTCGACACCCGCGTTCTGATCGAAGACTGCCTGGCCCGGATCGAAGCCGTCAATCCCGCATTTAATGCCTTCATCCGGATCGAGGCCGATGGCGCGCGCGCGGCAGCGGCCGCATCGGCGGCCCGCTACCGTGACGGGAAGGCGCGAGCGCTGGAAGGCTTGCCCATTGCCATCAAGGACAACATCGATCTGGCCGGTAGCCCGACCACCGCCGGGATGCTGACCCGCCGGGACCGCCAGGCTGCGACCGATGCCGGCGTGGTCCGACGCCTGAAAGCCGCCGGTGCGGTGATCGTCGGCAAGCTGAACATGACCGAAGCGGCGCTGGGTGCCGACGGATCCAATCCGCACTTCGGACATTGCCACAATCCGCTCAAAAGCGGGTTCTCGCCCGGCGGCTCCAGCAGCGGCTCGGCCGCAGCCGTGGCTGCCGGGCTGGTTCCGGCTGCGCTGGGCACGGACACCATGGGCTCGGTGCGCATTCCGGCGGCCTACTGCGGCATCTGGGGCCTGAAACCCTCGTTCGGCCTGGTCAGCACGGCCGGCAGTGTGGCCGTGTCGCGGCATCTGGATCACATCGGGCCGCTGGCGACCTGCGCCGGTGACCTGGAATTGTTGCTGGAGAGCATGGCCGGCTTCGACCCGGACTGCCCGGTCTCGCGGCCAGTGCAGCTGCTGGAGCGGGAGCCTGGATTCACCCTGGGCGTACCCGACCTGTCCGGTGTCGATTTGGAACCGGCGGTAGCCCAAGCCTGGCGGACCACCCTGGAGCGACTGAAATCCAAGGGCGTCGAGATGCGCTCGCTGGCCGCCTTGCCGGTTTCAGCGGGTCGGATTCGCCGCGCCGGGCTGCTGCTGTGCGAGGCCGAGATGCTGGCCGAGCATGGGGGCGACTGGGACAGCAACCGCTCTGCCTTTTCTCCCCAGCTGCAAGCCCTGCTGGAGTGGGCAGGACGCCAGTCAGCGCCGAAACTGGCCGAGGCGATGCGCTGTATCGACAAGGCCAGGCTGGCCGTCAATCAGTGGCTGGCGGCTTGCGATTTCGTGCTGCTGCCGACCACACCGCAGCGGGCGTTTGCCTTTGCCGAGCCGGTGCCGGTCAACCAGGCCGACCTCACCTGCCTGGCCAACTGCGCAGGTTTGCCGGCGGTCTCGCTGCCGCTGGCGCATGAGCCCGATCAGTTGCCCAGCGGGCTGCAGCTGATCGGTGCCTACGCCAGCGATCGGGCGGTCATCCGCAGCGCGGCGCGACTCCACGACCTGCTGACGGGCGATTCGTGAGGCCTCGGGTCCGGCAGCGTGATCTGCCGGACCCGAGGCCTTGTCTGATGCTCAGTCCCTCTGCGGGGCCTCGATCCGGCCCTCGACCACATCCCGATAATAGGTCCAGCTGGTCACGTTGGGGCGATCATCGTCCAACGGCGGCGCCTCGCGGTATTCCGGGTAGTGACGGTCGATCTCATTTTTGAGCACGTCGGGCAGATCGTCCCAACTGGCCAGTTTGGTACCGGCGGCGTGGAAGTAGATCAGCCCCGGGCGGCCATGCATGCGCATCCAGGGCAGCCAGTCGGCCATGCGCACCCAGCCAACCTGGATGTCGGCGGTGGTCGTATCCGGATGGGTCAGGTCATCGACCCGGCCGAAGAAATTGAACATCTCGGTGGCGTGGTACGTGCCGCCGACCTCGGCCTGGAAGGCGCCCGCCAGCGGATTGGAGTACCACAATGGCACGGTGATGTTCCACCAGAACACCTCACCCTCGATATGACCGCGGAAGCGGGCAGGACCGTCGGGTCCGCGCGCAAAGCTGGGTGCCCGCATGTTGACCGGATCGTTGGCCACGTGCAGCACCTCGACGGTTTCTCCGGTCCATGGATTGTCCCAATGCGACAAGACTTCATGAGTCTGCGGATCCAGATACAGCATGATCTCGCGCGAGACCTGCCGGTAGCCGATGCCGTACTCCGGATGCTCGTAGGTCTTGCAGGCCCGCACGTTCATGCCTTCAACCCGAAACAGCGTCCGGTCCGGCTCCCCGGTGACGCGCGAGAAGGCATAACCGTTCCAGTAGTAGGTGATCGGCTCGCCGTCGACAGTCGAACAACCGACCTTGCGATTCATGCTGATGACATCTTCGGGGCTGTCGAAGCTCAGCCGCGCGCTTTCGGCGGCCGCAGCGGTGATCAGGCCGAACAGCAGCAGCGGCGAGACGATTGTTGCGGTGTGTCGGGTGAATGGATGCATCAAGGTTCTCTCCTGGGTCAATGATCGGTGGCAGCTTCGTGCAGGTAGTCGATCAACTGCGCGACTTCCTCGCCGGTGAGGATGTTGGCGTAAGTCATGGTGGTGCCGGGGACCAGCACTTCGGTAGCGGCAATCCAGGCCGCCAGGCTGCTGCGGTCCCAGGCCAGATTCGAGGACTGTAGCGCGGAAGAATAGGCATAGTCCGACCGACTTGCGGCTGGCTGGCCGACGATGCCGTGCAGGTTCGGACCCACGTCATGCAAAGCGCCGGCTTCGATGCGGTGACAGCCGGCGCAGGCGATTCTGAACAGGGCTGCGCCGTCGAGCGGCGGCATGGCTGGCGCGGCTGCCGCTGCGTCTTCCTGCGGTGCTGCCGGCGAGGTCGGAGAATCGCTGCAGGCCAGCAGACCAAAAGCTGCCAGGCTCAAGCCGATCCAGCGCACCAGGCTCATGCCAGCCTCCGCAGGGATTCCAGTACCGCGCGCTCGGCCGATTCCAGCGCGGCCTCCATGCCCGAGTAGGCCTGGCCGGTATGTTCACCGGCAAAAAACACGCGCTCGTGAGGGCGACGCACCGTGGCGGTCAGTTCATGAATGCCGCCGGGCGGCCACAGCGCCCAGGCACCGCCGCTGTCTGGGTCCGGCGCCCAGCGCACCAGCGCGGCCGGTTCCACTTGCCCGCGTGCGCCCGGCAGCGTGCGCTCCAGTTCAGCCGTGATGGCCTCAATGGCCCCCGCCTCGCTCATGGCATCGAACGGATCGCAGGCATCGCCGTTGATCCATACCGTCATGTTGTAGTGGCCGGCGGCATTCGGCCGGGTTCGGGTAAAGATGCGGCCCAGCGGCCCGTTGGTCCACCAACTCGCCGGTTGCCCTGTTTCCTCCCAGAACGGCTCGGCTGCCAGCAAATGGAGCTGGCTGACCTTGTGATACTCGATGCGCGCCATCGCCCCGCGCCAGCCGGCGTCCAGTCCGGGCTCGAAGCGCAGGCGCGCCATGGCCGGAAGCGGCAGTGTGCAGATCGCCCCATCGGCGTCAAAGCGCCGGCCCGAGTCCGTGATGACCTGAACGCCGCCGGCGCGCTGGATGATTGCCTCGACCCGGCTACCGAGCTGGACCTGCGCTTTCAGCGCCGCGGCCATCGCTTCAGGGATGCGCTGATTGCCGCCGGCCGTCTCCAGCGCCGGCTGGCGCCAGGCGATGGCGCGCAGGATGCCGGCATTGGCCGCGTACAGGCCCAGCAGTGAGGTATCTTGAAGTCGATTGCCGTAGCTGTTGTTGGCGTCGATCCACTGCAGGGCCCGCTCGTCCAGGCCCTGGGCGCGGAAAAACTCGCCCGCCGGTACATCCCGCTCGGACATGCCCGGCTCCAGCCACTGGGTGGAGGTGCGCAGCGGGTTGTCACCCATCAGCACGCTGGCCAGGCGGTCCGGTGTGGCGTCACGCAAGGTCTCCGGCAGGGTGTTGAGCGGCGACGCGGCCCAGGCGTCCCGCTCGATCGCCTGGCCGTCGATCAAAAGACCTAGACCGGGCCCGCGTGGTTGCGCGCGCAGTTCAAGCCCATGGCGGCGCACGGTGCCAATGGTGCGTCCATAGTTCGGGCCGATGGTGTTGGCGCCACCTTCTGGTGAACCAGGCACCGTGTCCAGGCTCCAGACCCGGCCGCCGATGCGTTCCCGGGCCTCGAATACCAGCACCTCGTGACCCAGGGATTCCAGCAGGCCGGCCGCGGCCAGGCCGGACAGTCCGGCGCCGATGACGATGACGCGGCGGGTCCCTGCCAGGGCGGACTTCGGCAGCAGGCCGGCCATGGCGGTCGCGCCCGCTAATGCCAGGAAACGACGTCGGGTCCAGGCCAGCCGAGGGCCACTCGCGTTCATGACTGTGGCTCTGTTTTCTTTCATTGGCCCCGCCCCAGTCAGAAGGGCTTGGCCGCCCCGACCAGGCCGGTAAAGGCGATGCCGATCCAGTAGAGGTAGGCCAGGCCGCGGCCGACGCGAATGGAGCGTTCCAGTCGATCCTCAACCGCCTGGTTTGGCCCGTCGCTATCGAGCCTGCGGAACAGCTCGGTCCACTCGCGCATGATGAAGCGCAGCTTCAGTCCGATCACCAGCAGGCCGGAGTAAATCAGAATCTTGACCACGTACCAGTATTGTCCAGGCCCGGCCACGAACGGCCCATCGCCGAAGATCGACCACAGCGCGCTGATCGCCAGCACCGGGATCAGGACATAACGCACCAGCTCATCGTAGCGGGTCAGTTTCAGCCCCAGATCGGTTTCGCGGGCAAAGAACGCGGCCCAGCACAGCGCCAGCCAGCTCAGGCTGAGGACCCAGAACACTGCCAGCCAGACGCCGCCAAAGGGCTGAACGCCCCAGATATGGCCCAGGTGCAGGCCCAGCGGCAGCAGCAGGATGATGCCGGTGCGGGCCAGGATGTCGATCCGGTAGGCCGTTTCCATGTGGCGCCGGCGCTCGTCCAGCGGCAGCTTGCGGTTGATGACGTTGTAGCTGGTCTGGAACACACCCCACTCCCCTCCCAGCCAGTACACCATGGCCAGAATGTGCAGCCAGCGCAGCACAGCCATTTCGGAAAAACCCATGCTCAATACCCTCCCGAGTTCGGCGCTAAACTAAATGTCCGGACATATTTTTCTCGGAAGCATACGCTAAACCCGGGGGGCGATCAATCTTTGCAGGCTCACCCTACGAGACACGACTGTGCCTGCGAATTCGACACTCGAGCGCGTCTGCGCGCTGAATGCCTTCGACCCGGCTCGCTGAACCTTAGTCCCCGAGCCCCGACCCCTCAAGGACAAAACCCGCCGCAGCGATGATCTCGGAGGGCGCTGCGCTCCAGACCAGATCCCCCAAGCCGTACAGGTGTTCGAAAAGCCGCTCGAGCTGGCCGATGCGATGCGGCTGGCCAATGACCCAGGGATGCAGGTTGAGCGCCAACAGGCGACCGCCGCGCTCGCGACCCTCGGCCAGCAGGAAATCGGCCGCGTCGATCAACTGGTCGGCGTACTCGGTCTCGCTGTGCAGGTTGTCGTTGATGATGAAGCGGTCTTCCAGCTCCAGCGACAGCGGTAGATTGACCAGGTCGCCCGCATCGGTACGAAAGCGGTACGGCAGGTCGTCGTTGACCCAGTCCGCGCACCAGGTGATGCCTGCTTCGTCCAGTAACTCCGGTGTGCGGGATGACTGCGAGCGCGCCGGCCCCAGCCAGCCACGGATGGGTTGATCGACCAGGTGCTCGAGCGCCGCCAGCGTCTGCCGGATCCACTGACGCTCGGTCTGTTCATCGACCGCCGAGGAATGCGCGCAGTCCATGTTCCAACCGTGGGCCAGCAATTCAGCGCCGACCTCAGCCAGGCGTTGAGCCAGATAGGGATAGCGCTCGGCTACCTCCCCGTTGATGGCAAAACTGGCGTGGAAGCCGTGCCGATCCAACGCCTCCAGTATGCGAAAAATGCCGACCCGGTTGCCGTAGTCACGCAGCGTGTAGTGGCGCAGATCCGGATAAGGCATCGTCATGTTGCCAGGTGCCTTGAATCCGGCACTTTGCGGGTTGAGCGGGAAGTGTTCCACGCAGACATTGATCCACAGCGCAAGCGGCGCGTTACCCGGCCAAGTCACCGGCTCGCGGCGCTCCAGCATGGACCATTCGTAGCGCTCATGATCCATGCCATGGCGCAGTTTTTCATAGCTCAAAAACTTCTCATCCAGGCTCATGCGGTTGACTCCTCGATTTCGCGCATCGTGGCCATCGCCTGGTCATAGTAGTGCTCCAGGTAGTGCCGGGCGATCTCGCGCCCGGTCGCCAGCCAGACGCCATCGTGGCTTAAGATATGGTCCAGCGCGCGCTGGAAGGCAGCCAACCGGTGCGGATGGCCGACCTGGTAAGCGTGCAGCGGAATGCACATCACCGTCCCGGAGCGCTCGCCTTCGGCGTACAGACGATCGAAGGCCCGGCCGATCATCTCGCCATAGCGTCGCGGCTCGATCTTGTTGACCACGTAGACGATCGTATCGTTGAGTTCCAGCGAGTAAGGAACTGATACGAAGCGCTTGCCCGAACGCGTGGTTACCGGCGTGGGCTGATCATCGTGGAACAGGTCACAGGTATAAGTGCCTCCGGCCTCGGCAAACAGGTCGATGGTATGTTCGGAGTGAGACAGGGCAGGGGCCAGGTAGCCGTCGCAGTGCTGGCCGGAGTACTCACGGATGCGCTGCATGGCATCGATGATCATCGCGCGTTCCTGGTCTTCGCTCAGGCCATAGGTATAGCGCGTGTTGTAGATACCGTGACTGAACAACTCCCAGTCGCGCTCCAGGACCAGAGCGATGATTTCGGGATGATGGGTCAGCATCGCCGTTGACAGCGACACCGAGCCGCGAATGCCGAACTGGTCCAGCACGCGCATCATGCGCATGTGGCCGACCCGGTTGCCGTAATCGCGGGTGGCGTAGGCGGTCACATCCGGCGCCGGTCGCGGCCAGGGTTTGCGCTGCGGGTTGACCGGCGGGTCCAGTTCGTAGAACTCGATGTTGGGTGCGACCCACACGGCGATGCGGGCGCCGTTGGGCCAGCGGATTTGGGGCCGCCGGTCCCAGGGAAGATAGCCGTATAGGCCGGGGTCGGATTTCATGCTTGTTGCTCCTCCTGGCGGCTTGCTCGATGTGGATGGGGGCGGCCCGCATGGCCCGGCGACGCGGGCCGCCCCCAACCACTGCGCATTGCAGACATCAAACAGAGTTCTGCAGACCGTTCAGGTATGCAGCAACCGTCTCAAAAGACTCGACATCGGCGTACTTCAGCAGGATGTCGGCCAGATTGGCGAAGTGCGGAATTTCGTGCTTGTCGGCCACGCATTCCTCGATCACCGTGGTGCGATACCCGTGCGAGAGTGAGTCGACCACCGCGGCGCGTACGCAGCCCGAGGTTGACCCGCCGGTGATCAGAACGGTGTCTACGCGGTGCCACGCCAACAGCGACGGCAGGTGGGTCTCGAAAAACGGGCTGGGCATGCGCTTGTGGATGACCACGTCGGAGGCGTCGATCTGCAGGCGCGGATCGAGCTGGGCGCGCTGTGAACCGTGCTTGATGTTTTGCAGCGAATCGGGGGTGTCGGTGCGCGTGCCCCAGACACCGGCGTCCTCGGCCGAGTCCAGATAGGCGACGTAGGTCCAGATCACCGGCGCTCCGATCCTGCGCACCGCTCGAGCGAGCTGGTTGACATAGTCCAGCTGATTCGGATCGGTCTGGTACGCCGTCTTGAAGGTATCGATGTCCGTGTAGGCGCGCTGCAGATCGATGTTGATCAGCGCAGGGCGCTGTCCGAAGCCGAACTTGGCGCGATTGGGATTGGATTTGACCTGTGTCCAGTACTGACGTGGCGTCAGGTCCGAGTTCTGCATCACCGGCATGTCTCACTCCAGCTTCACAAATGTCCGGACATTTTATCGCATACTTTCAGATCGGCGCATGCTTGACCACTTTCAAACCCTCGCCTACAATTTGTCCGGACAACTTTCCGGCCTGAGGAGCGTTTCATGACCACCATCGTTGTACTTTTCAACCTCAAGAGCGGTGCCGATGTTGCTTCCTATGAGCAGTGGGCGCGCGAGCGTGACCTGCCGACCGTCAATGGGCTGGCCTCCGTTGACCAGTTCGAGGTGCTGCGTTCTGCCGGGCTGCTGATGAGCGATGCCCAGCCGCCGTACGCTTACATCGAACTGATCCGGGTCAACGACATGGAGAAATTCGGGGCCGATGTGGCCAGCGAGGCAGTGCAGAAAGTGGCGGCCGAGTTCGGTCAGTTTGCCGACAATCCCCTGTTCATTCTGACCGAGGCGCTGTAAACCCATGTACCCGGAATTGAAGGGCAAGGTTGCCGTCATCACCGGCTCCGGACGCTCCGCAGGCTTGGGTGCAGCAATGGCGCGGCGGCTGGCTGCCGAGGGTTGTCGCATCGTGATTTCCGATATCGGCCAGTCAGCCGGCCCGGAAACGCCGCCAGAAGCCATCGGCGCCAGCGACGAGATGAACGCCATGGTCGAGGAAATCCGCGGCCTCGGCGCTGAGGCGGTGGCCATCGCCTGCAACGTGATGGAAGAGGGCCAGGTTCAGGCGCTGATCGACCAGACCGTGGCCCACTTCGGGCGTATCGATATCCTGGTCAACAATGCGGGCATCGGCTACATCATGAAGCCCATCGTCGAGATGGAAGCCAGTGACTGGGACACCGTGCTGGGGGTCAATCTGCGCGGCGTGTTTCTGTGCACGCGTGCGGCTGCCCGCCAGATGATCAAGCAGGGCGAGGGTGGGCGCATCATCAACATTGCCAGCCAGGCGGCCAAATCCGGCTTCCCCTTTGCGGCCGGCTACTGTTCCTCCAAGCATGGTCTGGTTGGTCTGACCCGAGTTTCTGCTATCGAGATGGGCCAGCACGGCATCACCGTCAACGCCATCTGCCCCAACCACGTGACCACGGGGCTCGGCGCCTGGCAGAATGAATACTTCAGCAAGGCGCTGGGCTTGAGCCTCGATGAATACATGGCGGCCATGAAAAACCGCATTCCGCTGGGTCGCCCGGGTCTGCAGGACGATACCGCCAAGGCCTGTGCCTTCCTGTGCTCGGACCAGGCGGTCTACATCACAGGTGAGGCGATGAATGTGTCCGGCGGCGAGGAGTACCACTGAGCATGACTGCGTCTGCCAGCCACTGGTCTTGGCCCGATGGCAAGCGCCTGGCCCTGTCAATCGTGGTCAACGTCGAAGAGGGCTCGGAATATTCGCTCGCCGAGGGTGACGCCATCACCGAGCCGGTCGACGAGCTGGGCGTCTCCCTGAAAAAGCCGATCCGCAACTACGGCAACGAATCCAACTACCGATACGGCCTCGGCCCTGGTTTCCGCCGTATCGCAGCGCTGCTGGATGAGTATGCGATCCCCGCGACCTTCACTGCAGCTGCGCTGTCGCTGGAGCGCGCGCCGCACATCGCGCGCTATATCGCCGATGGCCCGCACGAGCCCTGTTCACACGGCTGGCGCTGGATTCATCAGTTCCGGCTTGACGAGAGTGAAGAACGGGAATTCATTTGCAAGGCCGCCGAAAGCATCGAGGCCAGCACCGGCAAGCGCCCGGTCGGTTGGCTGTCGCGCTATCTGCACACCGAGAACACCCGGCGCCTGCTGGCCGAAGAAGGCTTTGCCTATCACATGGACGATTACTCCGGCGACAGTCCGTTCTGGGATTCAAGCTGCGGCCGGCCCATGGTCATCCTGCCGTATGCGCTGGATTCCAACGACATGAAGTTCTGGATTGATCCATCGCTAAGCCCGCAGCAGTGGCTGCAATACGCTATCGATACCTTCGACTGGCTGTATGAAGAGCGCGCCCCGCAGCCTCAGTACATGTCGCTGGGCCTGCATTTGCGCATCATCGGTCGACCCGGCAGGATTGGCGCACTGCAAGCCTTCTTTCGCCATGTGCGCTCGCACAAGGACGTGTGGATCGCCACGCGCGAGCAGATCGCCGCGCACTTTGCCCGTCAGGTGCCGGCGGCATGAACTCACCGCTGGGTCTGCGCTGCTTGCTGTTCGTCCCTGGAAACCGGCCGGAGCGCTTCGAAAAGGCCTTGGCCAGCGGCGTAGACCGGGTCTGCATCGACCTTGAGGATGCAGTTGCGGCGTCGTCCAAGGAAGAGGCGCGCAACATTACGGTTGCCGCCCTGGCCGACCAGCCTGAGGGCCATGATTTCGGCCTGCGCATCAATGCCCCTGATACCGAGTTCGGCGAAGCCGATCTGGCAGCACTTGCCGACAGCAAGGCGGAGCCCTGCTTTCTGATCATTCCGAAGTTCGAAACCCGCAAGCAAACCGAGCGGGTCATGCAAGTCCTGGGCAGAGGCTGCCCGCCCCTGATTCTGCTGATTGAGTCGACCCGCGGGCTGCTGGATCTGGATTTCGAACTCGACGATAACGCGCCGATCGCCGGAATCATGTTCGGCGGCTATGACTACAGCGTCGACTGCGGCTGTGACTTTGCCTGGGAGCCCTTATTATACGCCCGCTCACGCCTGATTACCGTGGCCCGCGCGCATCGGCTGGATTGCATCGACGTGCCCTGGATTGACATCAAGGATGGAAAGGGCCTGATCCGCGAAACCCGGGCCTGTCGCTCACTGGGATTCAGCGCCAAGGCCGCCATCCACCCGGCCCAGGTCGCCCCGATCCAGAAGCAGTTCCAGCCCTCCGAAAGCGAGATCGCCCGGGCCAAAGCGGTGATTGCCGCCGCCGAAGCAGCCGGTGGCGAAGCAGTGCAACTGGATGGCCGGCTGATCGACGCACCGGTCATCACCGCCGCCCGACGCATCCTCGACCGGCTGGCCCTGCGCCAAAGCCCGCACAACCAATGAGACCCATTTTCTCAAGAACTCCACGGAACCCATCGACATGGTGCAAAACGTCAAGGAAGTCGGCCCCAATCGCTACCGCGAGCAATTCGGTCGTTTTTACGAGGACTTTCAGGTTGGCGAAATTTATGAGCATCGGCCAGGACGGACCATTACGGAGACCGACAATACCTGGTTCACCCTGCTGACCATGAACACCCATCCGATGCATTTCGACAAGGAATACGCGGCCAAGAGCGAGTTCGGACGCTGCATCGTCTGCTCGCCATTCACGGTGGCGCTGATGGTGGGAATGAGCGTGACCGATGTCAGCCAGAAAGCCATCGCCAACCTTGGCTGGACCGACATCAAGCTGACCTTTCCGCTGTATGCCGGCGACACGCTGACTTGCGAATCGGAAGTGCTGGACAAGCGCGAGTCCAACTCACGACCCGGAGCCGGCATCGTCACTGTCAAGACCACCGGTTTCAACCAGGACGGCAAGATGGTCTGCACCTTCAACCGCACCATGCTCATCGCCAAACGTGGCCATAGCATCGAAGACCAGGTTGGTTATTAGCGATCAGGGTTCAGGGAGCTTGACTGCCGGCTGATGGTCCCGAGTGATCGTACTGATGTAGGCCGGCCCTCCGTGGCCGGCGGCCGAGCCTGATGATCCGCCAGATTCGAAAGAGGATAAAGACTTAGATGAGTGCACAGATTCAGGAACAGTGGAGCGCTGAGGACGAGCAGGCGCTGTTTGACGCCATCGACCGCTGGGTCGAGGAGGCGGTCAAGCCGATTGCCCAGCACCACGATCAGGCCGATGAGTATCCGCACGATCTGGTCGAGCAGATGAAGGATCTCGGGCTGTTCGGCGCGACCATCGGGCAGCAGTACGGCGGCCTGGGGCTATCGGCCAGTGCCTATGCCAAGATCGTGATCAAGGTGTCTTCGGCCTGGATGGCGCCGGTCGGGATTTTCAATTCGCACCTGATCCTGGCCTCGGCCATCGAGCGTTGCGGCACCGAGGAACAAAAAGATAAGTACCTGCCGCGCCTGGCCAGCGGCGAACTCCGCGGCGGTATCGCTCTGACCGAGCCCAATGCCGGCTCCGACCTGCAAGCCATCCGCACGGTGGCGCGCAAGGACGGTGATGACTACGTCGTCAACGGCTCCAAGACCTGGATCACCAACTCGCTCAATGGCCATGTCCTGCTGCTGCTGGTCAAGACCGATCCCGACGCCGAACCCAGGCACAAGGGCATGAGCCTGTTCATCGCTGAAAAGGGCGAGGGCTTCAGCGTCGGCAAAAAGCTCAAGAAACTGGGCTACCGCTCCATCGATTCCTGCGAAGTCAATTTCGACGACTACCGCGTGCCGGCAGCCAACCTGCTCGGCGGCGTCGAGGGCCAGGGCTTCTACCAGACCGCGGGTGGTCTGGAGCTGGGCCGGATTAATGTGGCCGCCCGCGGCTGCGGTATTGCCGAAGGCTCGCTCAAGCTGGCGCTGGAATACTCGCTGGATCGCAAGGCCTTTGGCAAGCCGATTTCCGGCCACCAGGCTATCCAGCTGAAACTGGCCGAAATGGCCTGTCAGGTCGAGGCGTCCAAACTGCTGATCGAGTCGGCCGCGAAGAAATACGACGCCAACGAGCGCTGCGACCTGGAAGCCAGCATGGCCAAGTATTTCGCCACCGAGGCCGGCGTGTTCTGCGCCAACGAGGCCATGCGCATTTTCGGTGGCTACAGCTATTCGGTCGAATACGAGATCGAGCGCTTCTATCGCGATGCCATGCTGATGTACATCGGCGAGGGCACCAACGAGATCCAGCGCCTGATCATTGCCAAACAGTTAATCGGTCGGCATCAGGAATGACCAGCCACCTGCCGCTGACCGGTTACCGCATCGTCGCCGTCGAGCAGTATGGTGCCGGGCCCTACGGCTCGCAGTACCTGTCCGAGCTGGGCGCCGAAGTCATCAAGATCGAATCGCCGCACGGCGGGGATGTGTCGCGACGGACCAGTCCATTCACGATTGGCGACGAAGACAGCGAATTTTTCCAGACCTTTAACAGCAACAAGAAAAGCCTGGTGCTGGATCTGAAGTCAGACTCCGGGCGCGCAGCGTTCGAGAAGCTGATTGCCACCGCCGACGGCGTACTCAACAACTTGCGCGGCGATCTGCCGGCGAAGCTGGGTCTGGACTACGCCAGCCTGAAGTCGATCAAGCCGGCGATTGTTTGCGCGCATTTGTCGGCCTACGGTCGCGACAACGAGCGTGCGCGCTGGCCGGGCTATGACTACCTGATGCAGGCCGAAGCCGGCTTTTGTCATCTGACCGGCGAACCCGGCACGCCACCGGCGCGTTTCGGGCTGTCGGTGGTCGACTTCATGACCGGCATGAACATGGCCATCGCCTTGCTCGCCGGTCTGCTCGGCGCCCAGCGCACAGGCCGGGGCTGCGATGTGGATGTAAGTCTGTTCGATGTGGCTCTGCACCAGCTGAGCTACCCGGCCACCTGGTATTTGAACAATGACTACGTCACTACCCGCCTGCCGCGCGGAGCCCATCCGGCCACGGTGCCCGCGCAAAGCTATCGCACCGCCGACGGCTGGATTTATGTGCTGTGCATGCTGCCGAAGTTCTGGGAAGAGCTCTGCCGCGGCCTGGGACGACCGGATCTGATCGAAGACCCGCGCTTCATCGACATCATGGCCCGACGCGAAAACCGTGACCTGCTCACCGAGGAACTGGATTTAGCCTTCATGACTCGCACAACGGCCGAGTGGATGGGCTTGTTCGGCGGCCACATCCCGGTCGCCCCGGTCAACGACCTCAAACAAGGCCTGGACAATCCCTTCGTCGCGCAGGTCGGCATGATCCAGGCCCTGGCCCATCCGCAAAAACCCGGCCTGAAAAAACTCTCCTGCCCAATCAAGGTCAACGGCCAACGCCCAAGCTCCCGCCCTGCCCCCGCCCTCGGCGCCGACAGCGAAGCCTTGTTGCGCGAACTGGGCTACAGTGACGAGCAGATTGCCGGCCTGTTGGATGAGGGAAACGCAGATGAAGGCAGATGAACGAGGATGTTTTGCCTCTTGCGGACTGATGGCACGGGCGCAGGAAACAGGATCAACGGCGTGGCTAATGAGAAATCAGACGCTTGTGCTCCTTTATCCGCGTTCATCCGCGTTCATCCGCTTTTAAACCCATCACGATGAAACTTCAAGGCCTGAGAGTTCTCGACCTGAGCCTGTTCCTCCCCGGCCCGCACCTGACCCTGATGATGGCCGATCATGGCGCCGAGGTGATCAAGCTTGAGCCACCGGGTGGCGAGCCGGTGCGCGAGGTCGGGTTGAAGCAGAACGGCATCTCGGTCTGGTTTCGCAACACGCATCGCGGAAAGCAGTCGATCTGCATCGATCTGAAACAGGACGTGGGTCGTGAGGCCTTGCTGAAAGTCGCCTCGACCTGCGACGTGGTGGTCGAAGCCTTTCGGCCTGGCGTGGCCAAACGCTTAGGGATCGACTACGAGGCAATCCAGGCACTTAATCCCGGCATCGTTTACTGCTCGATTTCCGCATTCGGCCAGGATGGTCCCCTGCGCGACCGTCCGGCGCATGATCTCGCCGTCGAGGCCCTGAGTGGACTCGTCTCCTGCAATGTCGATGGACAGGGGCGGCCGGTCAATCCGCACGTTCCTGCCGCAGACATGGCCGCCTCATTGATGGCGCTTTCCGGCATTCTGATGGCGTTGTACCGGCGGCACGAGACCGGCCGGGGCGACTTGATCGACATCGGCATGCTCGACAGCCTGATGGCCTGGACCCCCAACGTGACCGGTCCAGTGTTTGCCGAAAACCGTGCGCCGCAGCCGCCGCACGAGCGCTCCTTTGGCGGCAACGCCTTCTACCGCATCTATCGCACGAGCGATGACCGTTACCTTGCCCTCGGCGGCAGCGAACAGAAATTCGTTATTAACCTGATGACCGCCCTGGGCCGCGAAGACTTGGCGCCGCTGCATGCTCGCGGCCCTGGCCCGCATCAGCAGCCGCTGGTCGATTTTCTGACGGCCACATTTGCGAACAAGACGCTGGCCGAGTGGGAAGACTTTCTGGCCGGGATCGACGTTTGCTGGGCCCCGGTGCTGGATCTCCGCCAAGCCTTTGACCAGCCCCAGGTTCGCCACCGCCGCATGCGCTGGCAGGATCCGGATGGCAACGATCACATCGGCGTGCCGATCCGCTTTGCCCGGGAGCCGGCCAACGCCCAACCCCTTCTGCCCGGCATGGGGCAACATAATCGGGTCGTGCTCAGCGCCTGCGGCTATACCGACAGCGAGCTGGACCGGCTGGAAGAAAACGGTGTCCTGAGGAGAGGTCCTTGAACGTCATCTACAAATTTGCCTTGAGCCTTGTGTTCGCAACAGCGATGTTCAGCCCGGTTTTTGCGGCCAGCGATCCCCTCAGTCGCTACCTGGAGCTGCGTGTCGGCACCTTCAGCTCCGAGGCCCAGGCGCGCAGTGATCAACGATTCATGGCCGTCACCTGGCATATCGCCGAGCGCCCCGATGACGGTAGTGGCGCGCACTGGCTTTATCTGGAAGCCTGGATGCCGGAAGCCGACAGGCCCTACCTGCAGCGATTGACGCGTCATCATCTGGACCCCGGTGGCACGATCATCGCCCAGCCGTTCCGGCTGGCTGATCCAGCAGCCATGGTCGGCGCCTGGAAAGAGCCGGAGCGCCTGTCCGACATCGACCTTGACGCCCTGATCGAGGTCGAGGGTTGTGAGCTGGAGATTGTCCGCACGGGCACCGACCGTTTCGAAGGCCAGACCCGAGGTGCGCGCTGCGCCAACACCCACCGGGGAGCGGCCTATGCCGTGTCGCAGTCCATACTGACTGCGACCGGCGCGAGCAACTGGGACCGCGGCTTTAGCGCTGATGGCAGCCTGGTCTGGGGCCCGAGTTCCGGCCCCTATCGCTTCCGCCGGGTTCAGGCAGGCATCGAGCATTGCGATACCCCGGTGCGCATGCTGGTCTTTGGCACCATTGCCGACCGACAGGCCTTTGGCGCCTATGGTCGTGCTCTGATGGAATCCGGCCTGTATCCGCGCACGGGCGGTTACTGGACCGCCGTGTCGCCCATTCTGGAAGTGTTCGAGGGTGAGCCGCCAGCCGGGCGCGGCGTGGTGATTTCGCACTTTCCCTGCATCGAAGCCGCGCGCGAGTTCTGGTTCGACGAGCAATACCAGACCGAGATCATTCCTCTGCGCCGCGATATCTCTGAGTTCGAGGTTCTGGTTTTACCGA
>SKKM01000224.1 GCA_007121485.1 Wenzhouxiangella sp.
TGGCCGCGGCGCTGTAGCCTCTACGCCAGCGCTACACTGAACCGGCTCAAGGGCCGCCGCAGCGCAAGGATGCAACCATGACCAAGGCAGAATCCATGACGATATCGACCGACCAGTTTCCCGCTCTGCTTGAGGACCTGCGCGCGACCTTTGCCCCGGGCTTGACCCGCGACCTGGCCTGGCGCGATGCTCAACTCGATGCCGTGCATCGTCTGTTGAGCGAAAACGAGGACGCCATCGGCCACGCCCTGGCGGCCGACCTGGGCAAGCCGCCGCAGGAGGTCTTGCTCGGCGAATTGGCCCTGCTCTACAGCAGCATCAAGCATGCCCGCAAACGCCTGAAGTCCTGGGCCCGCCCGCGCCGGGTCAGCACGCCTTTGCTTGGCCAGCCGGCGCGCATCTGGGTGCAGCCCGAGCCGCTCGGTGTGGTGTTGATCCTGGGCGCCTGGAACTATCCTTTCCAGTTGATCTTCGGGCCGCTGATCCCGACCCTGGCAGCCGGCAACTGCGCGCTGCTCAAACCCTCCGAGATTGCGCCCTCCAGCTCGGCGCTGATGACCGAACTCATTCCGAAGTACCTGGACCAGCGCGCGATCCGCGTGGTCGAGGGTGCGGTCGATGAAACCACCGAGCTGCTCAAGCTCCGCTTTGACCACATCATCTACACCGGCGGCGCGGCCGTCGGCAAGATCGTCATGCGCGCGGCTTCCGAGCACCTCACGCCGGTCACCCTCGAGCTGGGCGGCAAGAGTCCCTGCGTGATCGATCGCGACGCCGATCTCAAGCATGCGGCACGCCGGCTGGTCTGGGGCAAGTGCATCAACTCCGGCCAGTCCTGCATTGCGCCCGACTATGTGCTGGTTGCTCCCGACCAGCGCGAAGAGCTGGTTGCGGCCATCGACGCCGAGCTTCAGAAGATGTACGGCGACGACCGGCTGGGCAGCGCCGACTACGCCAACATCGTCAACCATCGCCACTTCCGGCGCGTACGCCAGTACCTGGACAGCGGCAAGGTCGCCATCGGCGGCAAAGTCGACGAAACCAACAACCGCATCGAGCCCACCGTGCTGGTCGATGTGGCGCCCGACGCGCCGGTCATGCAGGAAGAAATCTTCGGCCCGGTGCTGCCGATCCTGACCGTGGCCGATCTCGATGCCGCCATGGCCTTCATCCTCGAGCGCGACAAGCCGCTGGCGGCCTACCTGTTCACGAAGAACAAGGACAGCAAGAAGCGCTTCGTCGAGACCGTCAGTTCCGGCAACATGTGCATCAACGACGTCATCATGTTCATGGCCGTGCACGAACTGCCGTTCGGCGGCGTGGGCATGAGCGGCATGGGCCAGTATCACGGCAAGATCGGCTTTGATCGCTTGAGCCACCTGAAAGCCGTGATGAGCCGCGGCCGGGTGCCGGAGCCGCCGATACGATTCGCGCCCTACAGCCAGTTAAAGATGAAACTGTTGCGGTGGTTCGGTTAGGGTGGAGTGAGTCCAAGCCCAACGGCCATTAGGCCAGGAGATCTCCATGATCCAGTTGCCGCCGAGCGCGCAGGTCGCAAGCTTCGATGTCGATGCGCAGAAGACTTTCAGCCCCCTGTGCCCGGACGAGTTGCCGGTGCCCGAAGGTGACCGCATCGCCCCCGAGCTGAACCGCCAGGCCGAACTGGCCGGCTGGCGCCTGGGATCCAAGGATGCACATACCCCGCAGGCCGTGTGGGTGACCGACGATCCCGAACTGATCGGCCAGCCCGGGGTGCCCGGCGCCAACGTCGAGGAACACTGGCCGGTCCATGCCGTGCCCGGCACGCCCGGCTTCGAGCTGCTGCCGGGCCTGCCGCACCCGGCCGAGTATGACTTCTTCGTCTGGAAGGGCGTCGAGCCGGACATGCACCCCTACGGTGCCTGTTACCACGACCTGGCCGAACAGCGCAGCACCGGCGTGATCGAGTGGCTCAAGGCGCGCGAGGTGGATTGCGTGCTGGTCGGCGGCCTGGCCACCGATTACTGCGTGCGCGCCACGGCCCTGCAGCTGCGCGCTGCAGGTTTCGACGTGATCCTGAACCTCGCTGCCTGCCGCGGCATTGCCGCCTCGAGTACCGACGCAGCGCTGGAGGAAATGCGCGCGGCCGGGATTGGCATCATCTCTGACAGCAGTGCGCTGCAGGTTGCCGCCGGGGGGGACTGATCCCGTTCTCCGAGCGCTCTCCCGCGTCCAGGGCACTCGCGGCCTCGGGGTCTTGAAAGGGACCGGCGCAGCCGAGTATAGTTTCTCCGGCGTTTGGTAAGTCCCGCAAGAAAATCATGATGATACGAACAAGCTTGGCTGCTTTGGCCCTGGGCATTCTTGTCACGGCGGCATGGGCCGGCGAGCAGCGCATCGCCAGAGATCTGGCCCGGGCGCTGGAGCCATTGGCGACCCAGGCTGAAAGCCTCGATGATCTGTGGTCGGGTTATCGGTTCACGGAGCGTCCCCTGGGTGTCTATCGCCCGGGCGCTGGCGTGCTGGTGCGCTACTGCATGGACGACGCGCCTGAAGCCTGGCAGCCACTGTCTGATCTGGTGCAACGCCCGGATCTGGGGCCGTGCACCTGGTTCAGCGGCGAGGTGGCCGCGCTCGGCGATGCGGTGTTCCATATCGAGCATGACTTCGGCGCGTTCCGCGCCAGTCTGGTCCGGGAAGGGGAGTCGATGAATATGCTCCTGCACGAGGACTTTCATGGCTTCCAGCGCACCTGGCCTAACCCGCGCGCCGGCTCGACGCTGGCCGGACTGGATGAGTCGGCCGACTCGGCGGCGCTGCGAGCCTCCCTGCAGCGCGAGGCCGCGCTGCTGTCAGCGGCGCTGGCCGAAAGCGACGCGGAACAGGCGCGCTTGCATCTGGGTCGATGGCTGGCCCTGCGCCTGCATCGCGACGCCTCCCAGCCCGATTCCCTGCTTGCCACCACGCAAGAAAATGAAGTCATCGAAGGAAGCGCGACCTGGGTGGGTGAGCGGGGGGAAATGGCCCTGTTGGGGCAAACCAACCTGCGCCAGCGCTTTGCCATGCGGGGTGAACCAATGCTTGAACCCATGGCGACCTCGCTCAGCAACCAGATGCGAGCGACCTACTATTTCCATGGTGGAATCCTCCATGAAATGCTGTATCGCCTGTCGGAGGATGCTGATTGGCAAGAGCGGCTCATGAACGGTGCCCGGCTACCGGAACTGGTGCAGGATCTGCTTGCCTTGTCCGAAGAGGACCTTGACCAACTGCTGGACCAGGAGCTGAACTCGCGCGAGTGGCGCCGGACCAAGCGCGCCCATGCACGCACTTTCCGTCAATGGCAGAGACAGCAGGACCGTGAAGGCACGCGCTTTGACTGGGTGCTCGAGTTTCACGTGCCGATGGATGATCCAGAAACCGGTGCGCGTGGACAGCAACTCATTGAGTTTGACAGTGACAGTGCCAGCCAGGACGAGGATGGGCGCCTGATCGTTCATCACGCGAACCGGTTCAGCATGACCGTTGGCCGCACGGTCATCGAAGTCCGAAATCAGCCGGTGATTCTGGGCGCCATGCAGCCGGACGATATCCAGACCCACGCCTTGCTGGCCGTGCCCTTGAACGTCCCCCTGCGCTCATCCGATGTGCCGGACAGCGGCGAGTTCGTGGAACTGGAGAACTTTCGTGATCGACGAGCGCGGATCAGCTTGCGCTCAGAGGTGCCGGTGCTGATCCGGCAGGTGGAGGTTCCGCCCTAGCTCGCTTGTTCCGGGCCGATATTGAAGTTCGGGGCCATACACCGGCAGCCGTTGGGCTGCCCGTTGTTCAGAATGAGTAGCCCACGCTGGTGACCAGGCCATAGTCGCTGCGCTCGGCTTCGTCGGGCTGGCGGTTGTCGAAGGACCCGTAGACGCGCAACTCCAAAAAGAGGTCACTGATCAATTCGCGCTTGATGTAGAAAGTCAGGTTGGCGCGCAGGCGCCCGCTGTCGGTGATGCCCGGGAACAGCGTCACGGCGGTGTTCAGTGAGGTTTCGGGGGTGTCATACAGAAAGAACTCATAGCGAGTATCGAGATAGCCTTCGACGTCATTCTGTGAAGAATCTCCGGCGCGTTGCTCATCGGTCACTGCAATGCCGGCGGTGGCCGACCAGAGGCTCCGGTTGGTCTGCGTCAGAAAGCGACCATAGCCCAGTCCGGCCAGTGAGCGAAGATCAACGCCCAGCTCGTCGTTGCGCTCCAGCAGGCCCAGCGCGGCCCAGTACCACCTCTCCTCCAGCAGCCTGCGGTATTCCAGGCCGACGTTGAAGCGCCGGGTATCGGACGCCTCATCCTGCGAGCGAACGAAGGTCGAGGCGTTGACGGTGAGCTGAAAGTTCTCATCGCGCCGCCGGGCATCGAAGGCTCCGCTGAAAGCCGTGGTGTTGTTGGCCTGGGTGTAATTCAGGCCCACGCTGACCTGGCCGTCCCAGCGATCCGTGATGGCGCCTTCCATGACTTCGTCGATCCGGACGACTTCACCCATGTCGAGCGTGATCGATTCGCCGGCGGCGTCCACCATCAGCATGCGATCCACGCCTGAATCGACCAGCGAACCGCGAAGGCGGCGGCCGTCGCCCAGTTCGATGATGAACGGTTCCGGGCTGCTGACCCGCAGTACATCGTCCCAGTCGATCCGAACCGAACCCATGCTGTCGGTGCTGACCCGGAGCCGGTTGCGTTCGAGTTCTCTGACGTCGCAGGTGAGTCGATCGCCGTTCAGCAGCACAACCATGCCCGTGCGTTGGGCCAGCGCCGCCTCCGCGCTGAGAAACAGGATCGCCAGTAAAGCCAGCATCGCGGCAACAGGGGAGGTTAAAAGCCGGGTCATGCCGTCAGACTGGGGTGATGGCCGAAGCGCTTCGGCTGTTGGCAAGATCGATACCAGGGCACTTTGTCTTCGTTCCATCTCGCACACTGTCTTGTGGATTGTGCCTTTCTTCCTGGTCGCCAGAGGGTCGTTGTCCGGTTCGGCTACCAGGTCAATATCGGCAATCACGACAGGGTTGTCTGGGAGCGCCACGCATGCCGTCTCCCCAGTCCAGTCGTGATGGATCGATAGTCAGTGATCGCCCGTCTGAGTCTCCATCCTATCAAAGCGATAGGTGCCGAACCAGCGTGCCGTTTCGCCGGGTTCCAGGGCAGCGCGAAAGAACACCTCCGGGCAGAATCCATTGGCGTCGGCGTACACGGCAAAGCGACGGGGCGGGAATTCACCCCGATAGCTCACCGCCGCTTCGTCTGAAACCTGCAGTTCGAAGTGGTTGGCGTGGGCCGGTACCTCGGCCAGTTCGCTGGCGTAGTAGTACGCTTCTCCAGGCGCCAGCGGTCCGGGGATTTCCAGCGAGAAAGGCCCAAGCTGCAGGCCTGTCTGCGCGAGCGGCAACTCGAAGCCGGTCACCACGCGGTAGCCCGGGCCGACCGGGACATCGGCGACCCGGAACCAGTGATGGTTGTAGTGCTCGAAGGTCCACGCCAGCGAGCCGCTGTTGCTCAGTTCGTAATGGATCTCGAGGCCGTTGGCGCCGTTCAGTTGGTAGGACTTCGCATAGCGGTACTGCCAGGGACCATCGCCTTCCGATTGCTGGACGACCGTAAGCACCCCGTCACCCGCCGTCACCTCGACCGGAAACACGCGGTCCACCGGGTAGGGATGGGCGAAGTGATACCCGGCCTCGGTGTCGCGAATCAGTCGCCCTGCGCCGATCTTTAGAAAGTGCTCGCCGACCGCCGCCTGCTTGTATCCGAGGACACCGTCGCCGTACAGGCCGAACTCGTCGGGCAGGCCCCAGGGCCCGAGGAACTCCACGCCGTCGACGGTCACGCTGCGAACGACCGCGGTGCGATCAAAGCGCGGTCCGAATGACTCGAACAGGCGATCGCTGTTCACCTCGATCTCGATGCGCAAGTCGCCCCTGGCCAGCACGTGGACCTCGGCGGCGGCAGACACGGACGCGAGCGCCATGACGCCGGCGATCAAGACAAGATGGACCGGGCGGATCATCGGCGTCCGTGGCGCTTGCGGGAATTGTCGTGGTCTCATCTTGCTCTCCTCAGGGTCTTGCACGGGGCCGCAGGACCTGCTGCAGGGCCAGGCCCGAGACGATCAGCCCCAGCCCGATCCAGGTCGATGCCAGGATGGTCTCACCGACGAAGGCGCGGATGAAGAACAGCGACAGGAAGGGCGACAGGAAGATCAGGTTGCTGATGCGCGCCGTGCTCGTCGTCAGCCGCATCGCGCCCAGCCAAAGGGCGAAGGCCAGCGCCA
>SKKM01000161.1 GCA_007121485.1 Wenzhouxiangella sp.
GGCGGTTCAAGCTCGATGATGGCCAGCGTTCCGGGCTTCATGCCCGGCGACGAAACGGTGCCGCACAGCCAGCGCAGCAGATCCTCCAGGCCCGGGTTGTGGCCGACCAGCAAGAGCGGTCGCGGGCCAGGCCGGGTTTGCTGGATCAATTCAACCAGGTCGCCCGCGCTGGCGTTCCACAGGGCAGGTTCAAGCTCGAAGGCCGGCAGATCGAGCCGGTCGAGCGCGGTCCGTGCGGTTTCCACGGTCCGGCGTGCCGGCGATACCAGGACTGTTCCCGGAAGCGCGCCCTCGTGGTTTCTGAACCAGGTCTGCAGGGCGTGGCAGGTCGCGCGGCCGTCGGCAGTGAGGCGGCGATCCTCGTCCCTGCCGGAACTGGCGCTGATTTCAGCGCGGGCGTGACGCAGTAGCCAGATTTGCATGATGGATGTTTGCCCGGTGCCGGTGAGCCGGGAACTCCTGACGAGTCATTGGGTTCGCTTCCGTATACTACAGCCCCCGTTTCAGAACAGGACCTCGTAATGGCTTTACGCGCCGACCAGGGCAGCAGGCCCACGCTGCGTCGAGAGTACCGCCCGCCGGCCTGGCTGGTCGATCAAGTCGATCTGACGATCGTGCTGGATCGCCGCTGCACGCGGGTTCAGGCTCGGCTGCAGGTACGCCGCAATCCGGATGCCACCGAGGCGCGCGCGCCGCTTGCGCTGTCTGGCGTGGGCCTGGTCACCCGGCGCGTGTGCGTGGACGGCCGCGAACTTGGCGACCGCGAACGCCGTTTTGACGGCGAGTCGATGGTTCTCGGGTCGGTGCCGGACCGGGCCGAGATCGAGACCGAGGTCGAGATTTCCCCCGAGCGCAATACCGCGCTGGAGGGCCTGTACGTCTCGGGCGACATGCTGCTGACGCAGTGCGAGGCCGAGGGCTTCCGCAAGATCACCTGGTTCCCGGACCGGCCCGACGTCATGAGCCGGTTCCGGGTGCGGCTGGAGGGCGATCGCGAGCAGTTCCCGGTCCTCTTGTCCAACGGCAACTGCGTCGAACGCGGCGCCCTGGACGGGCAGCGCCACTACGCGGTCTGGGACGACCCCTTCCCCAAGCCCAGCTACCTGTTCGCCATCGCCGCCGGTCGGCTCGGCGTGCTCAGCGACCGCTACATCACCGCAGGCGGCCGGGAGGTGGATCTGCACATCCTGTCCGAGCCGGACAATCTGGACCGGCTGGAGCATGCGATGGGCAGCCTCAAGCGATCGATGCGCTGGGACGAGGAGCGCTTCGGGCTGGAATACGACCTCGATGTGTATCACATCGTGGCCACGCACGATTTCAACATGGGGGCGATGGAAAACAAGAGCCTGAACATCTTCAACGCCCGCTACGTCCTGGCCGACCGGGAAACCGCCACCGACGCCGACTTCGAGGCGGTCGAGGCGGTCATCGCCCACGAGTATTTCCACAACTGGACCGGCAACCGCGTGACCTGCCGCGACTGGTTCCAGCTCACCCTGAAGGAAGGCCTGACGGTGTTCCGCGATCAGGAATTCACCAGCGACCTGCACTCGCGCCCGGTCAAGCGCATCCACGACGTGGCCAGCCTGATGGTGCGCCAGTTCCCGGAAGACGCCGGCCCCATGGCCCACCCGATCCGTCCGGAACGCTACGTCGAGATCAACAATTTCTACACCGCCACCGTTTACGAGAAAGGCGCCGAAGTGGTGCGCATGTACCAGACCCTGCTCGGACGCGAGGGCTTCCGGCGCGGCATGGACCTGTACTTCCAGCGCCACGACGGCCAGGCCGTGACCTGCGATGATTTCCTCGCCGCCATGGCCGATGCCAACGGCAAGGACCTCGGCCAGTTCGAGCGCTGGTATCGCCAGGTCGGAACGCCGACGGTCGAGGCGTCCACGCGTTTCGACGCCGACGCCGGGCAGCTGGTCCTGACCCTGCGCCAGCGCCTGGCCGAGCATCCCGACAACGAGGGCATCGGCCCGTTGCTGATCCCGGTCGCGGTGGGTTTTCTCGATCGCGACAACCGCAGCCTGCCGGTTCGCCTGGCCGGGTCCGGGCAGGCGGCGGCCGAGACCGTGCTGTTGCGGCTGGACCGCGCCGAGGCCGAGTTCCGCTTCGACGCGCTGCCGGCCGATGCCTTACCCTCGCTGCTGCGCGATTTTTCCGCGCCGGTGCACCTGCGTTACGAGTGGTCGCTGGATGACCTCGCCCGCCTGGCCGGCTTCGACCCCGATCCGGTCAACCGCTGGCGCGCAGGCCGTCGACTGGCCGAACGCGTGCTCCATGCCGGCATCGAGAAGGAAAGCGGTCTGGCCGACAGCGCCGAGTCGCTGGCGGCGGCCTGGCGTGCCATCCTCCAGGACGAGTCTCTGGACCCGGCGCTGGCCGCCGAGCTGCTGTCCCTGCCGTCCGAGGCGGAGCTGGCCGAGCAGCGGGATTGCGTCGATCCGGAAAGGATCCATCACGCCCGGCGTGACCTGGCCACCTACCTGGCCGATCATCTCGCCGCCGAACTCAACGCCGCCTACCGGCGCAGCACGGTCGACGCCCCGTGGAGCGCGGAGCCGGCCGCCATCGCCGCCCGGCGCCTGAAAAACACCGCGCTGCACTGGCTGTCGGCGGCCAGTGACCGCAACTGGAGCGAGCTGGCCTGGCGGCAGTACCGCGATGCCGACAACATGACGGATCGTTTTGCCGCCCTCAGGGCGCTGGTCCATGGACGGGCCGACGAAGCGGCCGCGGCGCTCGAGGATTTCGAGCAGCGCTTCGGTCAGGACCCGCTGGTGATGGACAAGTGGTTCGGCGTGCAGGCCACCCGGCCGCTGCCCGAGCAGGTGGAGCAACTCGAACCCTTGTCGCGTCATCCGGCCTTCAGCCTGCGCAATCCCAACAAGGTCCGGGCCCTGATCGGCAGCTTCGCCATGGGCAACCCGATCGCCTTCCACCGCGCCGACGGCGCCGGCTACCGTTACCTGGGCGAGCAGGTGGCCGCACTCGACGCCATCAACCCGCAGGTGGCGGCGCGCCTGGTGGCGGCATTCAACCGCTGGCGGCGGCTGGAACCGGGTCGCCGCGCGCTGATGGAGACAGAGCTGCGCCGACTGGCCGCCCAGCCGGGCCTGAGCCCCGATGTCGGCGAAATCGTCGGAGCGGCGCTGCGCTCAGCCTGACGGCTCAGGGCGGTCGTCGGACTCTAGCCGGTCCAGGCCGCTGGCCTGGATGACCGCGGGCCAGGGGAAGTTCGGCCCGGGATCCAGCTTGCGCCGCACCTTTTGATTTTCGTCGTCACTGGCGGGTACCCAGCGCCGGTCCAGCGCGTCGTGGCCTGCGATGAACTCCAGTCCCGGCAGGGCTGCGCGCAGTAGAGCCAGCAGCTCAACCAACGCTTCCAGCTGGGCCGGCGTGATCTCTTCCTGCCAGTCCTGGTGACGGCTGTCCAGCCAGTTCGGATAGCGGCCGAGGTTGACCAGCTCGATGCCGACCGAGCGCGTGTTGTAGCCGACCGTGTGGTGGGCGACGCGGTCCAGCGCCACCCATTGCTCGATGCGTCCATCCCGGTCGATGTAGAAATGGCCGCTGTTGCCGGTCTGCGAGCCCGGATGCACGATGCGCTCGCCATACTCGCGTGCGGTGGCCAGGTCCGGCAGCTCGGTGGCGTGGATCACCACCAGGTCGATGTCCTCCAGCGCGCGCTCGGCGAGCCGCTGCTGGTAGGGCAAGGGATCTTCGCGCACCCCGCCCCGCAGCTTTGCCGGTGCGGGGCTCAAGGCTTTCCCGCGGCGCGGCGCTCGACTCCTTCCAGCAGCTCGTCCAGCTCGGCCCGGTCGAACCAGCGTCCGGCGCGCATCACGCCCTCGATCTCGCGCGCATGGCGAATGTCTTCCAGGGGATTGCTGCGCAGCAGCACCAGGTCGGCAACGCAGCCGGGCACCAGGCAGCCGTGCCGGTCAGCCTGGTCCAGATAACGGGCCACGTTCGTGGTGCCTGTGGCCAACGCCTGTGCCGGACTCATGCCGACCCCGACGTAAATCTCCAGTTCGTGATGAATCGCGTCGCCCGGCACGTTGAAGATCTGGGGTGCG
The DNA here is from genome assembly GCA_007121485.1 of Wenzhouxiangella sp. GTDB lineage: Bacteria > Pseudomonadota > Gammaproteobacteria > Xanthomonadales > Wenzhouxiangellaceae > Wenzhouxiangella. Next base: position 4,089 of record SKKM01000161.1, read on the forward strand.
TCGGCGCCGAGCAGGATGACGGCACCGGCCTGGTGCAGCGCGGCGAGCAGCTCGCGCCGAATGTCGATGAAGGGCTCGGCCATGCCCTCGGGAATCTGTGAGCGGATGCGGGCCAGGTTGTCCTGCCACTGTTGCCGGGTGGCCTCTGGAATCCAGCGCATGGCCGGGCGCTCCATCAGCGCCTCGACATCGCCGGTGGCCCAGTTCTCCAGCAGGCTCTGGGTGGGCACGTTGGCGATGCCGGCCTCGACGGTGCGTTGGGCCAACTCGGGAATGCGGGATGGATCCATGCCGGCGACCAGGTTGATGGCGAACAGGCCTGGTGTGGTGCCGTGCAGGGCGTGGTCGGGCGGAACCAGCGCTTCGCCGTAGCCGTCGAGGTGGTCGATGCTGCCTTGCCGCGAGGCCAGCACGCGGTCAAGGCCAACCGCAACCGAAATGTGGCCGGAGTAGTCGATGCCCAGGGCCTCGGCGGTCTCGGCGATGGCACGGAAGGCTTCCGGCCACAGGCCCGGGTGCAGCTTGAGCAGGTCGTAGCCGGCCTCGGACTGGGCGCGAACCATGTCGGCCGCGGCGGCGGGCGAGGCGACCGAGTTGGCGTTGAAAGAGGGTCCGGAAGTGATCAGGCGCGGCCCGACCAACTCTCCGCTGGCCAGCTGTTCGCGCAAGACCAGATGACCGGACTCGCCCAGCATGCCGCGGATGGTCGTGATCCCGTGGGCCAGGTAGAGAATCATCACGTCTTCGATCTGCTGCTGGCCGGCTCGCATCGGCGGCACATGGGCGTGCATCTCGGCCAGGCCCGGCATCAGGTAGAAACCCTCACCCGCCACCCTCCGGGTATCTGCAGGCAGCCCGGACGGCGCCGTGATGGCGCCGTGCGAAACGCCGATATCGAGCGGATCCGACACGGCACCGGTGTCAGGATCGATCACGCGGACCTGCTCGAAAAGCAGAGGGTTGCTGGCGAATGCGCTCGCTGTCAACAGCAGCAAGGCCGCCGGTAGGGCGCTGAGGCGCAGGAACAGGCGCTGGCTCATGTCGGATGCTCCGGAACGGGGACTGAACTTCCGAGTTTACTTCAGACCACCGTGACCTCCGGCACAGCCGCGCTCATCATGGCCCGAGTACAATAGATGCGTCTTTGCTGATGGTCTGAGCTTCATGGCGCTGGATATCGAACAAGCCCGCTTCAACATGATCGAGCAGCAGGTCCGGACCTGGGACGTGCTTGATGCGCGCGTGCTCGACGTGCTCAAGGCGGTTCCGCGCGAAGATTTCGCGCCCTCGCGCTACCGCCGCATGGCGTTTGCCGACCTGCGTCTGCCGCTGGCCATGGGCCAGGTGATGATGAAGCCGGTCGAGGAAGGCCGCATGCTGCAGGCTCTGGCCGTCGAGCCAGATCACTCCGTGCTCGAGATCGGCACCGGCTCGGGTTTTACCGCTGCCTGCCTGAGCGCGCTCGGCGGCCAGGTGTTGAGCGTCGAGCTGTATCCTGAACTTTCGGACACGGCGGCGGCGCGGCTGGACCGGCTGGGCTACGAGGCCGTGGAAGTTCGCCAAGCCGATGCGCTGGACGATGATTTCCGGCCCGGCCGGGCGTTCGATCGGGTCGTGGTAACGGCGTCCGTGCCGGACATCCCGGCCTTCATGCTCGACTGGGTTGCCCCGGGCGGGCGCTTGTTCGCCGTGCGCGGCCACAGCCCGGCCATGGAGGCCGTCTGCCTGCATCGGACTGCCGACGGCGATTGGACCACAGACAGCCTGTTCGAGACCGATCTGCCCCGTCTGGTGGGTGCCGAAGATCTCCCCGTTTTCGATTTCTGACGCGGCCGGACCCCGGTTTGCCGTGTCCCCAAATGGACTGTAAGTGATGATGAGAAAAACCCTGTTTGCCGCTGGCCTGGCACTGGCCGTTTCCCCCGCCTGGTCGGTGGATCTGCTCGGTGTGTTCGAACTGGCGCAGACCCATGATGCTGAACTGCGCGCGGCCGAGCGTCGCCTGAACATCGCTGGAGAAATTCCGGTCCAGACCCGTGCTGCGCTGCTGCCGCAGCTCTCGGTGAGCGCCAGCCAGACCTTGGGCGGCACGTCGCCGCGAGTCGGTGGAACAAGCCTGCCTTCGACTGATA
>SKKM01000112.1 GCA_007121485.1 Wenzhouxiangella sp.
CCGGCGTTTGAGCGCGGCGATCGAAAGGCGCCGGGACGATTGCGGCGCAGCATCGGCGCCGAAATGCTCATGGTCATCGGCATCCTGCTCGTGACTGCGACCATGGTCACCGTCAGTTCACCGGGCGGCGGATGAAAATCACCAAATCAAGAGGACAGCACTGGTCAGTCCTCCTGAAGGAGTCATCGTCATGAATGAAAACACCGAAAGCCGCACCCCCGGACCTTATCGCCTGGTAGTCCCGGGCATGGGATCCGATCACTGCGCCGGCATCGTGCGCTCATCACTGGAGCGCCTCGACGGCATCGAGTCCATCCGCACCAACATCTCCAACCATCGCGTGCAGGTCAAGGTCGGTGACGACGGACCCGATCTTGAAAGTATCCGCACGACGGTAGAAAACGCCGGCTATGAGGTCGATGAAGCCATCGACGAGGCCCAAGACCAAGGTCGCGACAGCGCCGAGATGGAAGAGGAATGGCTCGAGCGCGCGTGGCGTCGCTTCGTCATTGCCGCCATTCCGACCACGATCATCATGATCCTGATGATGCCGCACATGTTCTGGCAGCCGATTCCCGGCTACCTGGCCATCATCGCGATCCTCGCCTTCCCCGTGGTCTTTCTCTACGGCGGCTGGGCCACCCATGTCTCCTCGTGGAAAGCGATCACCAACCGTACGGCCAACATGGATGTGCTGATCTCGATGGGCTCGCTGCCGCCCTACCTGATCGGCCTGGCCGGCTTCATCTGGCCGATGACCTCGTTCATCGAGATGGCGGCCACCATCATGACCTTCCACCTGCTGGGCCGCTACCTGGAAACCCGGGCCAAGGGCCGGGCATCGCAGGCGATCAAGAAGCTGCTCACGCTCAGCGCCAAGACCGCCCGTGTCGAACGCGATGGCGAGGAAGTCGAGGTTCCGGTGGGCGAATTGGAAATCGGTGATGTGATGATCGTGCGCCCGGGCGACAAGATCCCCACCGATGGCAAGATCGTCTCCGGATCCAGCCATGTCGACGAATCCATTGCCACCGGCGAATCCATGCCGGTGGAAAAGAGCGCCGGTGACGAAGTGCTTGGCGCCACCATCAACAAGGAAGGCCGGCTCAAGGTGGAGGCCATCCGCATCGGCAGTGACACCTTCCTGTCACAGGTCATCCGCATGGTCGAGGAGGCGCAGAGTTCGCACGTTCCGATCCAGGAGTTTGCCGACAAGGTCACCGCACGGTTCGTGCCGGCGGTTATCGTCATCGCGCTGCTCTCGCTGGTTGGCTGGTTGCTGTTCGCGGACCAGCTGCGCCCGATCCTCGACTGGGGCGCCGGCTTCCTGCCCTGGGTCAACCCCGAAGCCACAACACCGATTCTCGCCATTCTGGCGGCGATTGCCGTGCTGGTGATCGCCTGCCCCTGCGCTCTCGGCCTGGCTACGCCGACCGCCCTGATGGTGGGCTCAGGGCTCGGCGCCGAACGCGGCGTCCTGATCCGTTCCGGAGAAGCCATCCAGACCATGAAGGATCTGAAGGTCGTGGTGCTGGACAAGACCGGCACCATCACCCGAGGCGAACCGGAACTGGTTGACGTCGTCGCGGCAGAAGGCGAAGACGGGGAATCGGTATTGGCCCTGGCCGCCGCGGTGGAGAATGCCTCCGAACACCCGCTGGCCCGGGCGGTCGTGGAAGATGCACGATCGCGCAAGGTCGAATTCGCCGATGTGGACGACTTCGAGTCGGTCACCGCCCGCGGTGTTCGGGGCAAGGTCGATGATCAATCCATCCTGATCGGCAACCGCCGTCTGCTCGATGATGAAGGCATCAGCGGACTTGAGGCACTCGACGAAGCGCTGGCCGAACAGGAAGCCCAGGGACGGACCGCGGTGATCGTCGCCCGGGATGGAAAAGCCGTCGGCATCGTGTCGGTGGCCGATGCCATCAAGGAGGACTCGAAGGCCGCCATCGAGGCCATGCACGGGCTGGATCTGCGCGTGGTCATGATCACCGGGGACAACGAACGCGCGGCAAAAGCCGTGGCCGAGGAGGTTGGCATCGACGAGGTGCACGCCGGCGTCCTGCCCGACGGCAAGGTCGACGAGATCAAGGCCCTGCAGAAACGCTTTGGCCCGCACGTGGCCATGGTCGGCGATGGCATCAACGATGCACCGGCGCTCAAGCAAGCCAATGTCGGCATCGCCATCGGCGCCGGCGCCGACGTCGCCATCGAGGCGGCCGACATCACCCTGGTTTCCGGGCAATTGCCCAAGGTCGTCGAAGCCATCCGGCTATCGCAGGCCACGTTCCGCAAGATCGTGCAGAACCTGTTCTGGGCCTTCGGCTACAACGTCGCCGCCATCCCGATCGCTGCCGTCGGTCTGCTGCACCCCATGATCGGCGTCATCGCCATGACGGCCAGTTCCCTCTCGGTGATCGGCAACTCGGTTCTGCTCAAGCAGGCCAGGCTGACACCAACCGCATCGAGCCAATGACCAGAGCCTGAAGGCCATGCAAACACTTCGATTCAGCCTGGAGTGAAGCGCAACTTCACCTTTGGCGCCATTGTCGGGCCTTTGGCCCTGGCACACAGCGATCCGGACACCGCCAGCATGGATCTGGCCTAGTCACTCGCTTGATGGGCGAAGATCATCAGCCGATAACGCATGGTCCCCCGCCTGTAGGCCACGGTCAGCGCGTTGCCGCCGATCATGTTGGCGAACAACGGCCATCGGTTGCCGCCCAGGGCATCGGCCAAGGGCGCCAGTGCGCGCAGCGCCAGGTCGCGCCAGCGGTTGAGGCGCAGATATTGGGTCAAATCCTCATCGACCAGGCAATGCAGCCCCGCTGCCGCCGCCGTGGCCTTCAAGCCCTCCGCGTCCGGAACGTGACCCAGGCGCCAGCCGCGGCGAAAAGAGGCGACCAGGTGCCGGTCGGCGACCGATAGCTGGGACTCCGGCCGGGCCAACATGTCGTCGACGATCACCAGCTTGCCGGTCCGGCTCAAGCCACGGGCAGCGGCCGCCAGGAAGGCCGCGGCAGACGGCGCGTGCACGTGACTCTCTATGGCCACCACGAGGTCCGCCGGGCGATCTGCCGGCTGCAGGAAATCAGTGCAGGTAATGCGCAGTCGCGAGTCAAGGCCGCGCGCTGCGGCCTCCTGTGCCGCCATCGCGGCTTGCCGCGGGCTCAGGGTTAGGCCGTCCAGTTCTGCGTCGGGCCAGGCTTGGGCAAAATGAAACAGGCTGCCGCCTACGCCGCAGCCCAGGTCCCGGACCCGTTCCGGCGCAGCGGTCGCCCGGCCGGCCCAGCTTTCCACAATTCTCTGGTTGATGCGGCTTGTTGCCTGTTCGGAGTTCGCCACCCCGGGCTCCCACAAGGCGCGGTGGATCGCAAGGCTGCGGCCGCTTCCGCCATAGCGAAGAAACCGCGCGGTGTTGGCGTCGTAGTAATCCTGCAGCCGGCGGGTTTGAGAGGTCACGGGGCCTTCCTGGAATGCCACGCGCCGATGGTACACTCCGCCCGTCGACGCCCCCTCGCCCCCATCGGAGCACTCCATGCTGTTCGCCAGGCACGCACTGATCACCTTGCTGCTGGTCGCCGTCATCGGAGCGTGCATTGCCGCATGGATCATCGTGGGCGGTCGTTTCGACGTATCGGTCGCGGCCCAGTTGCCACAGCCTGTGCACGATCTGATCCATCAGACCCGGGTCAACGCCGTGCGCCGGGAAGCGCGCCATTTGCAGGCGCCGCCCGTCGACCTGGAGGACGAATCGGTCTTGTTTCCGGCCGTGCTGGGCTTTCAGTCCATGTGCATCGACTGCCATCACCCACCCGGTGGACAGCCTTCCGAGCTGGCACGCAGTCTCAACCCGAAGCCGGCCGACTTGAGCGATGCGGCCGGCAAACGCAGCCTGGAAGAACTGTTCTGGGTCACCCGCAACGGGATCCGCATGAGCGCCATGCCGGCCTGGGGCACGACACGCAGCGACGAGGAACTGTTGGCGATCGCCGCACTGCTCACCCGATTCCCGACGCTCTCTGCCGAGCGCTACGGAGAGCTGCTGGAATCCGCCCGGGCCGCCGGATTCAGTCAGGACCCAAACACCTGGCATGAACGTGAAGATTCCCTGTCAAAACGAATGGACTCAAACTGGCACTGATTGCATGAACAACGAACCAGCGCAAGAACTCCGCAGACCCGGCCTTTCAAGGACCATCACGGGATTCCTACTGTTCGGCGCGGCACTGCTCGCGGCAGCGTCGGCGGCGAGCGAGTCCGGGCTCGGCCTGGACGCTGACAGCATCGCCACCGGTCGCTTCAGCTACATCACCAGCCTGCAAATCGGCAGCATCGACAGCCAGATCGAGTCGGTGCGCGAGATCAGCGCCGACCGGGTCGACGGACGGCCCAGCCTCAGGATTGAAACCATTACCGTTACCGGTATGGGTGAAACCGTCGACCTGTTGCAGCTCGACGCCGCCAGCCTGTACCCGCTGCAGCGGCGCATCAGCCAGGGTAGCGGACGCATGGAGCTGGAATACGCGGCGGACCGCGTGACCGGCCTGATCCAGGCCGCCGGCCAGCTGATCAGCGTGGATCTGGCCCTGGCCGAACCGGCCTACGCCGGCGATGCGGGCCTGGACACCTTGCTGCTGGGCTTGCCGTTGCGTGAGGGCCTGAGCGGTGAACTCCGGGCCATCGAAACCGATGTCGATGTTTACGTGCAGCGCTTCAGCTTCGCGGTGGATGCAGCGGAAATGGTCGAAACGCCGGCCGGTCGCTTCGACAGCTGGCCGGTTCGCATCCAGGCGATCGACGATCCGGACTACCGCCAGACGGTCTGGCTGAGCAAGCAGCTGCCGCGTCTGTTCGTGCAGGCAGAAGCGCCGGTGCCGGCCGACGCAGGAGGCGGCGTGGTGCTTACCCAATTGGCCGCCATCGACGGAGACTGAGGCGACCAACCGGCCGATTCGGTCGGCTTTGCGAAAATAATGCGCCGCTTCCAGTAGGCTTGCGCAATGTCGTCGAAAAGCCCCGCCCTGAGAAGCACGCTGCTGCTGCCGGTCTTCCTGCCGGCCATCATCTTCATCGTCCTGCTCATCGTCGGCACGGTCAGCAACCCGGAACTGGCCGGCGAGCTGTTTGCCGCCACCCTGGAACAGATCACGGCGCGCTTCGGCTGGTTCTACATGCTGGCGGTGGCCCTGTTCCTGGTGTTCATCGTCGGTATCGCGCTGACACGCTGGGGCAACATCAAGCTGGGGCCGGATCATGCCGAGCCCGAATACGGTTTCGCCTCATGGTTCGCCATGCTGTTCTCGGCCGGCTACGGCATTGCGCTGCTGTTTTTCGGCGTCGCCGAACCGGTGCTGCACTACGCCGAGCCGCCGACCGGTGCGGCCGAGACCGTCGATGCGGCCAAGCAGGCCATGCAGATCGCCTTTTTCCACTGGGGCTTTCATATCTGGGCGATCTACGGACTGACCGGCCTGGTGCTGGCGTACTTTTCCTTTCGGCACGGGCTGCCGCTGTCCATGCGCTCCGCCCTGTACCCGCTGATCGGCGACAAGATCTACGGACCCATCGGCCACGCCGTCGATACCTTCGCCATTCTCGGCACGATGTTCGGCATCGCCACCACGCTGGGCCTGTCGGTGGCCCAGATCAACGCCGGAGTCAACTACATCTGGGACGTGCCGGTCAACACCACGGTACAGATCATTTTCATCGCCGTGATCACCCTGGCCGCAATCGCCTCGGTGGTGGCCGGGCTGGACAAGGGCATCAAGCGCCTGTCCATCGTCAACATGAGCCTGGTGCTGTTCCTGCTGGGTTTCGTCTTCATCTTCGGGCCCACGGTGCTGCTGCTCGAGACCTTTCTGCAGAACACCGGCGCCTATCTCAACAACATCGTCGCGCGCACGTTCAACCTGCAGGCCTACGAGCGCAGCGACTGGATCGGCAACTGGACCCTGTTCATTTTCGGCTGGACCA
>SKKM01000202.1 GCA_007121485.1 Wenzhouxiangella sp.
CCGCGTAGGCATTGTCGATGGGGCGCAGCCGCTGGGTACCACGCCGCATCAGCACCAGTTCCGAGCGCTGGTAGCCGAAGGCCAGCGGGTGGCTGATGTCCAGCTCCACGGCCAGGGCGCTGCCGCCGATCAGTTCGCGGGCAAAGTCGGTGCGGAAATCCTCGTAGGCGCGCCGCTCCGGCGGACCCACTACGGCGGGTTCTTCCTCCACCTCGGCGAAAGCCCAGTCCAGTTCCAGTTCCTCGACCCAGGCCGCCGCGCCGCGGCCGGCGAGCAGGGCGCCGCCCTCGAGCACGAACTGGCTCAGCTGTTGGCCGACGGCTTCCGGGAGCGCGGCGTAGTTGCCGTCCGGAAGGATGATATGGGTGTAGTCGTGCAGCTGGAGGCCGCCGAGACGCTGCCAGTCCAGCTGGGTCAGCGGTTGCTGCAGCACCTGGTCGAACCAGTGCCAGATGTAGCCGGCGTGGGTCGCCCGCAGGCCCTGGCCGACCAGCAGCGCCGGCCGCACCGGCTCCAGCACGGGCGCCGACGGCGAGCCCAGGTCCAGGCCCGAGACCACCAGGCCGCGGGCAGTGGCGATGATCTCGGCGCCGAACTGGCCCGACAACTCGGCCAGGCGCTCGCCGGCCGGGTCCAGCGCGTCCGGCTGCAGACCGCGATGGATGACCAGGCTGCCCCTGACCAGGTCACGTTCGTCGCCGTCGATCGTGCTGACCCGGGTTGGCCGGGTCAGCACCTGGACGCGGTAGCCCTCGGCCAGCAGCGCGGCCAGGACCGGTGCCGCGCCGTGCTGGTTCCACGGCACCAGCCAGGCCAGCGCTTCCTGCGCGACGGTCTGCGGCTGGAATTCGGGCGCCTCGCCCAGGGCCTCGCCGACAGCCGGCAGCCGGCGCACGGCTTCCAGCGGCAGATCCCAGGCCATGCCCAGCGGCCAGGTCGAGACGTCATAGAAGGTTTCCATGGGCAGATCCAGCACCGGGCCGAGCACGGCACGCAGGAGACGGTAATGGTCCTGGTCGGCCGGGATGAGCCAGGCGCTGCCCGGCGCGTGCTGCCGACCGCGCAGGGTCACCGTCTCGGTCACCGGCAGCACCCGGATGTCGTGCTGCAGCAGCAGTTCAAGCAGGATTCGGGCGCGGGCCGGATCGCCGTCATCGCCGAGCAGCCAGCCGGCCTGGCGCGAACGCGCCGCTTCGCGGCGGGCCGATTCGAAGAACTCGGCCTGGTAGGCGACCAGCTCATCGCGCAGGGCGTGACTGGCCTTGAGCGTGGAGAGACTTGTTCGGACCTGGTTGGCCACGGCTTCGGCGAAGGTCCGGCGGCCGTAGACGGTGTCCTGCACATGGCCGCGCACCGAGCCCTGCTCGAACAGGATGCCGACGCCGCCGGTCAGGTCCGGATAGGTCGAACCCTTGCCGACGTAGTAATCGTCGAAGATCTCGCGCGTGTAGAACGGCTCGCCGGCTTCGTCGAGCAGGCGGCCGTGGAATTCGGCGATCTTGCCGGTCAACTCGAAGTTGCGCTCGGGCGTTAGCGGATTGTTGCGTTCGGGCACGCCGGGCTGGAAGAAGTAGCTGCTGTTCGGCCCCATCTCGTGCCAGTCGCCGAGCACGTGCGGCCGCCACAGGTGGTAGTGCGCCATGCGCGCCTGCGACTCGGGATGAACCAGCGGCAGCCAGTCGCGGTTGAGATCGAACCAGTAGGCGTTGGTGCGGCCGCGCGGCCAGGCCTCGTGGTGCTCGCGGTCATTCGGGTCCGCCGAGGGGTGCACGCCGCGGTGCATGTTGACCCAGTGGGCGAAACGATCGAGGCCGTCGGGATTGAGCACCGGCTCCATCACGATGATGAGTTCATCCAGCCAGGACACCACTTCTGGATTGCGGGCTGAAGCCAGGTACCAGGCCGTGACCACGGCGGCCGTGGCCCCGGAGGCTTCATCGCCGTGCACCGCGTAGCCGAGCCAGACCACGGCCGGCCCGACGCCGTCGCGACTGGCGCGGCGCCGGTCGGCGCGCAGGCTCTCAAGTTCCGGCACGCGCCCGGGCGCGGCGAAGGTCAGCAACTGCAGGGGGCGCCCTTCATGGGTCCGGCCGATGCGCTCGGCAACGACCCGGTCCGACACCGACGCCAGATAGTCCAGGTAGGCGGTGATCTGGTCATGGCGAAGATGGCGCTGGCCGGGATCGAAGCCGAGGAACTCGGCGGGCGACTGGATTTCCGGATGCGGGTCGAAGTCCTCCGGCAAGCCGAGGTGGGTGGCCGCCAGCGCCAGCCCGGGCAGGCACAGAAGGACGGGGATGCATAGACGTAAAACCACTCGAAGCACGGGTCATGACAGCATTTGGGCAGGTTGGTAGGATAACTGCAGGCGTGAAGACACTGGAGACTCGGTCATGCAACTCCGCTCGAACGACATCAGCGATCAACAACCCATCCCGGCGCGCTTTGCCTTCGGCAAGCTGGCCGACGACGCCCCGATGGCGCTGTCGGACAACGTCTCACCGCACCTCGCGTGGAGCGAGGTGCCCGAGGGCACGCGTTCGTTTGCCGTGCTGTGCATGGATCCCGACGTGCCGTCGAAGGCCGACGACGTGAACCAGGAGGGCAAGACCCTGCCGGCCGACATGCCGCGGGTCGACTTCTGTCACTGGGTCATGATCGATATACCGCCGCAGCTGACCGAACTGGACTCCGGCGCCTGCGGCGAAGGGGTCGTTGCCGGCGGCAAGCAGCATCCGCCCGGCCCGGCCGGCACCCGCCAGGGCCTCAACGACTACACCGGCTTCATGGCCGGCAACCCGGACATGGCCGGCCAGTACCACGGCTATGACGGCCCCTGCCCGCCGTGGAACGATGAACGCCTGCACCATTACGTGTTCACCGTCTATGCGCTCGACGTCGACCGCCTCGATCTGCCCGATGAATTCGGCGGCGCCGATGCGCTCAAGGCCATGGATGGGCACGTGCTTGGCCAGGCCAGCCTGACCGGCACCTACAGCCTCAACCCGCAAATCGCAAAGCGTTAAAGCTCAATTTTTGAGCATAGGGAGCAGCGGTCTGCGCAATAACAGCGCAGGCCGCTTTGATTCGGGCCCGAAAACCCTCGAAAACACGCGATTCGGTCGCTGGCACGCCAAATGCATTGATGATGGCTGGTACACCACCCATTCAATGCAAAAGGACACCATCCGATCATGACCCCCCAAGAAATCATCAAACGCATTCGCGATGAAGACATCGAGTTCGTCGACTTCCGCTTTGCCAATACCCTCGGCAAGGAGCAGCACGTCAGCGTGCCCAGCTCGGCCATCGATGAGGAACTGCTGACCGACGGCAAGATGTTCGACGGGTCGTCGATCCTGGGCTGGAAGGGCATCAACGACTCCGACATGGTGCTGATGCCGGACTGCGAAGCCACGTTTCTCGATCCGTTTGCCGAGCACAAGACGCTCAACATCAACTGCGACATTCTCGAGCCGGCCACCATGCAGCCCTACAGCCGCTGCCCGCGTTCGCTGGCCAAGCGCGCCGAAGCCTACCTGAAGGCCAGCGGCGTCGCCGACACCGCCTACTTCGGCCCCGAGCCTGAGTTCTTCGTGTTCGACTCGGTGCGCTTCGCCAACGACATCTCCGGCGCCTTCTTCTCAATCGACGCCGAAGAAGCGGCCTGGAACACGGGCAAGAAGTACGAGGACGGCAACCACGGTCATCGCCCGCGGGTCAAGGGCGGCTATTTTCCGGTGCCCCCGGTCGACGGCCTGAACGACCTGCGCTCGATGATGTGCGCCACCCTGGAAGCCATCGGCATTCCGGTCGAAGTGCACCATCACGAGGTCGGTACCGCCGGCCAGTGCGAGATCGGCACCCGTTTCAACACCCTGACGCGCAAGGCCGACGAGTTGCTGATGCTCAAGTACGTCGTGCATAACGTCGCCCACATGAACGGCCGCACGGCCACCTTCATGCCCAAGCCGCTGGTCGGCGACAACGGCTCCGGCATGCACGTCCACCAGTCGCTGTCCAAGGGCGGCACCAACCTGTTCGCCGGCGACGGCTACGGGGGTTTGAGCGAGACCGCGCTGCACTACATCGGCGGCATCTTCAAGCACGCCCGCGCCATCAACGCCTTCGCCAACTCCACCACCAACAGCTACAAGCGCCTGGTGCCGGGCTTCGAAGCCCCGGTCCTGCTCGCCTACTCGGCGCGCAACCGTTCGGCTTCCTGCCGTGTGCCATGGGTGTTCAGCGACAAGGGCCGCCGCATCGAGGTGCGCTTCGGCGATCCGGCCGGCAACCCCTACCTGACTTTCGCCGCCATGATGATGGCGGGCATCGACGGCATCGTCAACAAGATCGACCCGGGCCCGCCGATGGACAAGGACCTGTACGACCTGCCGCCGGAAGAAGAGCGCGACATCCCGCGCGTCTGCCACGCGCTCGACCAGGCGCTGGAAGCGCTGGACGCCGACCGCGACTTCCTCAAGGCCGGGGACGTGTTCTCCGACGATCTCATCGACGGCTACATCGCGCTGAAGATGCACGAGGTCACGCGCTTCCGCATGTCCACCCACCCGGTGGAATTCGACATGTACTACTCCTGCTAAGGCCAGCGGCCGAGCTGTTGCGGAGCCGGCGCCCCGGGCGCCGGCTCCAGGGTTCCAGCCAAGCCCCTGAAGGCATCGCTCAAAATTTGAGCAGCACATCCATTACACTGTCGGGCAGACCCATCGCCGCAAGCGGCCGAGGCTCAAGTTGATGTCAACCATGCGCTTTCTCGCCCTGACTGCCCTGATCCTGTTGTCCGTCGGCATCTTCCTGCCGGCCCTGGCCTCCCAGCCGATCTACAAGGTCAAGGACCGCGACGGCAACATCATCTACACCGACGAAAAACCCAGCCCGGACGCCGAACCGCTGGAACTGCCGGAGTTGAGCGTCATGGGCGAGGATCCTCAATCGCTGGAAGACGCGCTGGAAGGACAGGCCGCCGTCGATCCCGGTATCGACCCGCTGTCGCTGGAGATTGCCCAGCCCGCCGACGGCGCGCAGATCACCGCTAGCGGCGACGGCATCATCGTGGCCCTGCGCAGCAACATCGATCTGCCGCCCAGCGCCCAGATCGTCCTGTTCATCGACGATCAGCCGCAGGAACCGGTCCGGCAGATGAGCATCACCCTGGCCGGGCTGGAGCCCGGCATCCACCGTCTGCGCGCCGAACTGCAGACCCCCAGCGGCCGCGTACTGAACCGCACCGAGGAGGTCACTTTCATGCTCAGGTCGCCGCCGGAGCTGATCCCCGCGCCATGAACGAAATCGCGCTCGACAGTCTGCATACGGGACTGATCAGGGTGGGATCCGACGGCCACATCCTGTGGCTTAATGCCGCGGCAGCCGATGTGCTTGGCCGCTCGATCAGCAGCCTGGCCGCTCAGCCGCTGACCGCGGTCGAGCCGGCGCTGGCGCGCTGGGCGGCGCGCGTCAACCGCGAACGCCCGTGCTACCAGGCGCCGGAAGCCAGGCTGGACAGCAGCGGCGAGATCGCCGACATCGTCTTCACCTGCCTCGACCAGGGCATCCTGATCGAGCTGCATCCGATCGCCGCCCGCGTGCGGCGGCGCCGGCTGGCCGAGCGGGCCGATCAGCAGCAGGCCATCCACATGATGGCCCGTCAACTGGCCCATGAACTGCGCAATCCCCTGGCCGGGGTGCGCGCGGCGGCCCAGCTGATCGGCCATCAGACCGACAACGCCGGCATTGCCCGCCACGCCGACATGATCCAGCGCGAGGTCGACCGCCTGACCCGCCTGATCGAGCGTTTCGCCGCCGAAGAAGCCCCCTCGCTGGCGCCGACCGATTTGCACCAGGTGCTGGACGAGTGCCTGGAACTGGTGCGCGCCGAACGTCATGGCCGCCTCAAGCTGCAGC
>SKKM01000070.1 GCA_007121485.1 Wenzhouxiangella sp.
CGGGCACGCCGATGATGCAGGCGATCACGCGCTCATCGATCGGGCGCTGGACTGGGAACTGCGCGGTGAATTCTTCAATGACCCGGGCCAGTAGCTGATCCTCGGCGGCGATCACGTCGTCGCGGATGTCCTTGAGCAGGAGCGGTTTGTTGCGACGGCTCTCCGACAGGCGCTGATACCAGACTGGACGGATCAGGTCGAGCCAGCGGGCGGCGACTTCTTCCCAGTCGGGTTGCTGCTCGGGGTTGGGCTGTTGCAATGCTTCGGTGATGGCGAACAACACGTCGACGCTGGCTTGATCTTGTCGCTTACCGGCCCGTGTGAGCCATATCTTCAACACGATCTGCATTTCCTCCAGCGCGCGTTGTTTGCGTTTCGACAGCAGCGCTCGTTCTGCACGGTTCAGCTGGCCGATGAACATCTTCAGGGTGTGCTCGGCGAGCGACGTGATGTCGACAAGGTCTTCGGACTCTAGGCGCAAATGCCGCGCAAGGAACTCAGCGATGGTTTCCAGATCGCCGACCGGCCGGCCGTTTGGACGATCCAGCAGGATCCAGCGTGGGATGCCGGAGCGGTCGGAGGTGCAAAAGAAAGCCCAGGGTGATGCGCTGGCGACCAGGCTGACCAGTGATTTGGCTGCCAGACGATCGGCATCGCGCCAGGCGGCGACATGCTCAGGTGTCACCAGGGCCTGGTCGCCCTCGATCAGCCAGCGCACGGGACCGAAGGCGTCTTCAATGCCGTCCCACTGACCGGCCTGGGTTTCGAAATCGCGGATCGCTTCCTCGGCGCTGACGACCGGAGAGCTGGGCCGGACCTCTTCCGGCAGGGGCATGTTCGAGCCCAACAGATTGTCGACCGTCTCGTAGCGCTCGATGAAGCGCTCGTCGGTCTGCAGGGCAAAGCTGGGATGGTCCTGCGGCCACCACGCTTCGATGCTTTTGTGCGGACTGTCGAGCCGGTCGACCCGCCCGACCCGCTGTTCGGCAATGCGCACCACGCTGGGCATGTCCAGGTGAACCACGACCCGGGCTCGCTGCAGGTTCACACCCTCCGAAACGCTGTCGGAGCACAAGCCGATGACCTTGCCCGGCTCCGTGCTGGAGGGCGCGAAGCGCTTGAGCAGGCCGGAGCGCTGGGAGTGCGCATCGCCGGTGGCCACCAGCACCTCGAAGCCTACGTCAAGTTCGGCCAGGTGCTTGCGGATGATTTCCAGGCTGATCGGTCGGGTGTCGAAGGCGAGAATATGGTCTGATCGCTTGATCAGTTCGGCCAGCTTTGCCGCCTTGGCGCGCTCGCGCTGGTCGCTCATTTGCTCAGTCAATGCCGCGATGCGTTCGAGCAGGCGCCGGTCTTCGGCGCAAGCCCGGCGGTGGGCTTCCGGCTCGCTGAGCCAGTCCGGAAGCTCGATGCCCAGCTGATTCTTTGGCGGTTTGCCGGCTATGTCAGGGATTCGACCAATCAGATTACCGCCGCCGCTGCGACTGAACTGCTTGAGTCCGCAGCTGGCTTGAGCGGCCTCCGAACCCAGCAGGTGCTCGAGCAACGCGGCACGCGATGAACGCAGGGACTGCATGATCATGTACTGAGACAGCTTGTTGGCAGCGCGCAGGCGCCCGGCCAGAAAGCGTTCTTCGCTCACCCCTCGGCGTGCCAGGCTGGCCGGAAGCGCGACGGGTTTGCGAAAGTGCAGCACGCCCTTGAGCTGGCCGGCAAGCTCGCGGATTTCGTCGGCCAGGCGGCAGTCTTCCGCGCTTTCGTTGAGCCGATAGACGTGCGGCTGATGCTGCGGAAAGCGGCAGGGACGGCCGCTGGCATCTCGGTAGGCCTCGGGCTCGCGCTGGATCAGTTCGTTGAGCATGCGCTTGGTTCGGCGCACCGTGAACTTGGCGATTTCGCGTCTGAGCTGGCCGATTTCTTCTTCCGACAGCGTGCGTTGAATGGACTTCACGCCGAGCATTTTTTCGAATGCGGCCAGGGTTGATTCATCGAGGTTATCGGCACCGAGCATGTCGGCGATGCGCAGCAAATCCTGGGCGCTGCGATTGATCGGGGTGGCCGTAAACAGCATGACGTGGTCGGCCATGTTGCGCAGCAGCTGCTGGGTACGCTTGGAGGCCATGTTCAGGAAGTTGTGGCCTTCGTCCACGCCCAGAAGCTGCGCCCGGCGCAAATTGGCCAGCAGGTTGTCGCGGGTGCCGGCGCCGGCGTGGCTGAGTGCGCCGTGAGAATAAACGTCCACCTGAACCTGGGCGCTCGCGCTTTCGGCCTGCCAGTTGTCGACCACGGTTGGTGGGCAGATCAACAGTGCCTTGCCCTGGCGCAAGCGGCTGGAGGCGACGATTTGCTGCATCTTGGCCCCGAGCAGGTGCATGCCGGCGCGCGTCTTGCCGGAGCCGGTGGCGTCGGCGATCAGCACGCTACCGCGCTCCTTGAGCAGATAGAGGGCCTGGGCGATGCCCTGCCGCTGCGCCGGCCATAGCTGGGCTTGGTCGCCCAGATGTCTGTCGCGCAGGTAGCGTCCTGCCCAGTTGCCTTCGAGCAGTTCCAGGCTGGCCCGGATCAGCGCGTCGCGCCAGTCGGCCATCTTCAGAAGCCCCTCGAGCAGTTCGATCAGGCGATCGTTGTAGTCCTTGCCCAGGCTCCAGATTTGTTCGGCGATCTGCACGGTTTCGCGGTAGCGTTTCTGCTCTTCGCGGCTGCTGTTCGTGGCGAAGCGGGCATTGGCTTCCAGCTGATGGTTCAATCCCGCGCGGGTAAAATTGCTGGAACCCAGGGTGGCGGCCTTCTCGCCGACAAAAATCTTGGCGTGCAGGCGCCAGTGCGAGCGCGCGACGTAGCGGGCCCGAACATTGCCTGTGCGCAGTCGTTCGAGACAGTTCAGCAGGGGAGCGCTGAGCAGGACCGAGAAGCCGCGTTCGAGCCAGTAGCGGCGCATTTCCTGCGGCAGATCATGGTCGCCGACGGTCCAGGTCCCGCTGGAGGCGTCATAAGGCTCCGACCCGAATACCAGGCGCGTCTCGGCCGAATCCGGCAGGTCGGCAATGAAGGCAACGATGCGGTCCAGCGCTGCGAAGCCGGAAATGATCAGCGGTCGGGCCGAGCTTGCCAGATCGCGCAGCACCACGTCGGCGACCGCCGCCTGCGCGTGATTGAGCGGGAAGCGCTCGGCGGAAGGCCAGTCGCCCGGCAGCGGATCGGCGCCCCGGGCGCTGGTGAACAGATCGAGAGTGTGGTCGTCTTGTCTGGCCATCGCGGCTGCTGGGGAACCTCTCCACAATTATGCACGGGCGCGAGGAGAGACCGAAGCGACCGGACTTGAGGCCCGTCAGTCAGCCGGCGCCCAAACCGCGCATGATCAAGATCGTGATGCCCGAGCCAAGGGCGGCGCCGATCATTCCGGTGACTGGTACCAGCAACTGCATGCGTTTCCGGGTGGCCTGGTGTTCGGGACGGGTCGGATCGTCGGTCAACAACTCGCTGCGTGGGATTTCGAGGACGGCGCACAGGGCCGAGACAGTCTCGTTCGAGGCCACCGACTGGTTCTCCACCCGCTGCACGGTGCGCAGGCTCAAGTCCGCGACTTCGGCGAGCTGCTGCTGGGTCCAGCCGCGTTCGATGCGGGCCCGGCGGACTTTTTCGCTGGAGATTTCCATCAGCCGCCGCTCCCGGCCGCCTGGGCCAGTTGCGTGGTGATCATTTCCCACCAGGCCAGCCCGATCGGCAGCCACGGCAGCCAGTACGGCAGCCAGCGCTGGATGCGCTCGGCCAGATCGTCCTTCAGGGCGCTCATTACAGCACCACCCCGGCCAGGTAACCGAAGCCGGCGCCGACGGCAAGACCCGCCAACAAGGGCAGGGCCAGCTCCTTGAGCGCGTATTTCCAGTCCAGCTTGCCGGTGGCCGGGTCGATGCGGATGCCGCTTTTGTTGATCTCGTCTGAGTCGATCAGCACCCCGTTGCGAGACAGCTCGACGGCCGCCTTGCCGAATCCGACCAGAAGCACCACACGGTAGTGCTGCCCGTCATGCTCGAATTCATGCGGCGTCGTGAGGCGCCAACTGCGTTTGTCGGAAACAACGCGCTTTTGCTGGCCCTGGCATACCGTGACGATCTCGCGGCCGCTCCAGGTCGAGGCCCAGACGTGAATGGTGATGTCGTCAACGTCGAACCAGGTTTCGGTGCCACGGCTGAGGCTGATCTTCATGCGATTGTTTTCGCTGCGGTTGGTCGATCCGTTGTGCTCGGTATTGTGGTTCATTTCGGTTCCTTGCGGCGTCACGCCAGTTTGCGTGGAACCGATTACCGACCAGCCGGGGCGGTCTGAAAACGACAGTCGCTAGCCATGTCGCCCGCCTGTCGCATGCGACAGGGATGCGACAGACGCGGCTTTCACGCGACAGTAGCTGGCGTTTTAGGGGCGATCAGCGCTGCCGGCTGCCCTGGCCGCGCACCCACGGGTCGCTGTGATCGATCGGTTCGGGGCGCTTGCGACCGCACGGCCTCCAGGTCATGACCGCCGCCGACATCCACGGGTTGAATTCCTCGGCGGCCGTCGGTGCCCGGACCCGGCCGCAGTAGACCTGTCCGGAGGCAGTGACGACGCGGGACGCGCCGGCGCCATCGGCTTCCAGCCAGCTATCGGCGTGCGGCGTCACCGTGCCGACGTAGTCGTTCAGCCAGCCGGCCGTTCCCGGCAGTCGAGGTGCGGCAGCGCCCTCGACGCCGGGGCTGGAGGGAGTGGCTCGTTCGGCCTGCGCCTGCGCGGCGATCAGGGCCAGCTCGCGCAGGCGCTGGGCGGATGGAACGCTCGGGGCTTGTTCCGCTGGGTCATCCTGGTCCGGCGCAGGCGCGGCCACCACTGCAGTGGGCGTGGACGGTGCGATTGGCTCCGGCGTGGGCTCCAGGTCGGGCGGACGTTCGTCTTCCTGCGTCTTCATATCGGATGGCGCGGGGACGGCTGACTCCGGCCGCGCCATTTCGACCCACTGCAACTCGAGTGTGGGGCGGTAGGCATGCTGCCGGGCCGGCACGACCACCAGTAGCAGCAAGCCATGCAGCGCGACCGCCGCCACGACCATCGGGGCAAGTCTGCGCCAGTCTTGTGCTTGTCCGTTCGAGGCCATGCCCGGCTCGTTGTCCCATCCGGCCGCGCAAACTAGCGCTACGGCGGTCAACAAAGCGTTGTGCGCCGGTTAAGCCCGCAGCGTCTTCAGTAGCCGGCTTGCGACTCCTGCAGCAAATGGTCGGCCAGCGGATTGTGGTGCTTGAGGCCGGGGAATCGCTGAAAGTCGTGGTCGGCGCTGTGCAGCCAGGCGTCGTGCTCGATGGCGATCGCGGCCAGATGCGCGTCGCTGGTCAGGTTGCCCGCCATGCCCGACTGGCGCAGCAGCTGGGACAGGATGAGCCAGTGGCGCTCGCCGGGGTTGAGCGGATGCACGCAGGGCTGGGCCAGCCAGCCCGAGACATAGTTCAAGGCGGCCGACACCTCCAGCGGTGCTTCAAAGATGCGCGCATTGGTGGTCAGGCGCAGAAAGGCGGTCAGCACCAGCCAGGGCAGACCGACCTTCTCGGCGCCCGACAGCGTGCTCTCCAGCCAGTGGCGGGCCCGGTCATGGTTCGGCAGGTCGCGGTTGACCGCGTAGATCAGCAGGTTGACGTCCGGAACGATCATGGCCGTTGGCTACTTGCGCAAGTCCAGCTTGCGCGCCAGTTCCTCGTCTTCAAGGCGGGCGGCCAGGTTCAGGGCCCGGTCCAGGTCGAATCCGGGCGAGGCCTTGCCCATGGATGCAGGCTTGAGCCGGTAGGCACGCCGGGCCGGATCTCCGGTCGACTGCTCGAGGCCTGACCTCAGCGCTTCGTTGACCAC
>SKKM01000213.1 GCA_007121485.1 Wenzhouxiangella sp.
CATCGACGCAGTGGACCTTGTTAAGCCAGATCGCTGCCGAGGATCCGCGACGGCAGGCGGCCTGGCAGGAGCTGGCGGTGCGCTATCGGCCGGCCATCCGCCGCTACCTGGCCTGGGCCCTCGGCGCGCAGGACGCCGATGACCATGTACAGGAGTTCCTTCTGCGCTCCTTGCGCGACGACTGGTGGACGCGCGCCGAGCGCGAACGCGGCCACTTTCGCGGCTTTCTGAAGGTACTGCTGGACCGCTACATTGCGAATGCGCGCGCTCATCAGCGCGTTCGCGGGCCGACGCTCGAATTTGATCCCGAACACCACCCCGGCGATTCGCGCAAGGCCGAAGCGATGTACGACCGCGCCTTTGTGGCCGCTCTCACCGAACGTGCGCTTGGCACGATCGAGGCCGACTACGCCCGGCGCGGACGCTCTGCAGCGTTCCAGACCCTCAAGCCTCTCTTGCTCGATGGCGAATATGGGGACCATGGCGCCGCTGCCCGCGCCCTGGACATGACCCCGAACGCGTTTGCCGCGGCCCTGCTGCGCTTGCGACGTGCCCTGACCCGTGCCATGCGCGCGGAGTTGGCCTCGCTCCTGTCCGACACGGGCGATCTCGAGCACGAGTGGTCGGAACTGGGCCGGATCTTGGGGCCCGACGAACCTTAGCCCGTCATCTTTGCCTGGCTCAGCGTAGTGAGTAGGGTGAACGGGGCTGCTGTAGCCCCGATTGGAGCAAGCCATGATCAATACCCCGCAAGACCGTTCCAGCCATGACCGCCCCGAGCCATCCGGGCTCGGCGACTCCATCCTGGTGCGTCTGGCCCGCGATGCCTTTGCCGGTGACGGTGGCGAATTCGAGTGGCCGGAACTGGACCTGAGCGACCCCGCGGTGCGCCGCTTCGGCGACTACGAGCTGCTGGAGCTCATCGGGCGCGGCGGCATGGGCGTCGTCTATCGCGCCCGTCAAACCAGCCTGGAGCGTGAAGTCGCGCTCAAGTTCGTGCACGGCCTGGCCGACGATCCCGAAGCGGTCCAGCGCTTCCTGGCCGAAGCGCGCATCGCGGCACGTCTGAATCATCCCGGCATTCTGCCCGTGCATGAAGTCGGCACGGTCGGCGAGTTCCACTACATCGTCATGCCGCTGGTATCCGGGCGCACCCTGGCCGAGCGCCTGGAAAGTGGCCCGCTGGCGATCGAAGAAGCGGTCAGTCTGGCCATTCAACTTTGCGCTGCACTCGACTACGCGCATCGCCTGGGGCTGCTGCATCTCGACCTGAAACCGGCCAATATCCTGCTGGACGAACGCGGCGCGCCGCTGATCGCCGACTTCGGTCTGGCCCGGCCGATGGACGCTCAGGGCGGCGTGGACGCACAGGAGGTGTCGGGTACGCCGGCCTACATGGCCCCGGAGCAGGTGCTGGTCAAGCAGTACCGGCTGACTGCCGCCACGGACATCTACGCACTGGGTGCGGTGCTGTTCGAGATGCTCGGCGGCATCTCTCCGCACGGACAAGGGCAGGCCGACCAGCTGACTCGCCGGGCGCTGGCCGGGCGCCTGGAGTCACTGCCCGCGCTGCGTCCGGGAATCAGTCCGGACCTGGTGGCGGTATGCAGTCAATGCCTCGAGCTTGAACCCGCCGCGCGCTATGCCGGCGCAGCCGCCATCGGTGAGGATTTGCGACGTTTTCGCGAAGGCCTGGCCGTGAGCGTGCGTACGCCTGGCCTGGTCGAGCGCGCCCGACGTTGGCTTCAGCGCGAACCGTTCCTGGCTGCGGCAGTAATGGTTGCGTTGGTCGCCGTCGCCGGCGGTGCGCTCGCGACCTGGAACGAATCGCTGGCGGCGCAAGCCGAGCGCGAACTGGCGATCGAGCAGCGGGACGCGGCCGAGGCGGCTCGCCAGGCCGAGGCAGCCGAGCGCGAGCGCGCCGAACTGGCCTTGGCGCTGGGTGCGCGGCTGTTTGCCCGCGCCCGCGATTTGCAGGACGAGTCCGATGCCGCACGGGAGGTTGTGCGCTGGATGCGCGAGGAGCTCGAAAGCAACGAGGCGCTGCAGGCCGAGGTACTGGAAAGCTTTGCCGCTGCCCTGGCCCGGGATGGTGCGCGCAGCCAGGTTCAGTCGCTGCTGTTTGAGGTGCTGCAGATCAAGGGCGCCGAATTCCGAGCCCGACGGGTGGCCGCGCTGGCCGCCTCCCCGCAACCCGAAGCGAGCACCTACGCTGCGATGCTGGCCTGGCACAATGCCATCGAGCCGGCCGGCGTGGAGCAATTCGCCAGGCTGATCGAGACCGCCAGGGAGGCCAACCCCGATGATGCCTTTACCTGGTACGTCGCCAGCGCGTATTGCCACCACGAACCGGGAACGCCCTGCCCGCATCCGGACACCGCCCGACGCCTGGCCCAGGTCGATGCCGACAACGGCTTCGCCTGGGTGATGCTGGCCACCGCCGAAAGTGATGAGGCCGCCCGTGCGGCACTGGCGGAAGCGGCTCGACGGGAGCAGCTACGCGACTATTTCAGCGCCAACTACCTTGCCTATGCGCGCAGCGTCGAGCTCAGCGCGGTCCCGCTGCCGGAACTGCTGGCCGCACCGGCACGCATTCTCGCGCCGGAAGAATCGCCCGCAGCCGTCGTGGCCCACCTCGAGGCATGGTCGATGCCGCAGCCGCCTCTGTTTCGTTTTGCCCGCCTGTGCCATCCCGAACAGGGCTTGCCCGACGACGAGGACATTCGCGCCGATTGCCTGGCCGTCGCAGCAAAGATGGCACGGGGCCAGAACAGCCTGGTCACCCACTTGATCGGCAGCATCGTGGTCCGCCGCCTGGCTCCGGGTACTGCGCTGGCGCAGGAAATGCGGGACCTGAACGCGCGCATTCTCTACCTGAGCGAAAAATTCGACCAGCTCTCGCCCGAGCAACTGCTGGGATATCCGCTGGATCGCCTGACGCAGGAAACCGTCGAGCTGGGCGAACTGGAAGCCCTGGCGCGCCGGATTGAACACTTCGGTTTCCCGGCCTACCCGCCGCCGGACTGGGCCCCACGGGATCCGCAGGCGCTGCTGCTGCCGGAGGAGCGATCACAGTAGTCGGACTCTCGCCAAGCCCGGGGGCAAAACTCCCCCGGCGCCACCGCATATCCTCAACTCGACTCGTGATCACGCAGCAAACTCGACCATAGGTCAGACTCCTTCGTAGTCGATCGCCACGATGAGCAGGGACCGCTCCCCCGCGGGCGTGGCGATGCTGACCTCCTCGTCCAGACGCTTGCCCAGCAGGGCGCGGGCTACCGGCGAGTCGACCGAAATGGCCTCGCGCGAGGTGGCAATTTCGTCGGCGCCGACGATGTGGTAGCGGCTGATACTGCCATCCTCGGCTTCGACCTCTACGCGGGCGCCGAAGAACACGCGTTCCGGGTCGCCGGGCGGACGATCCACCGGCTTGAGCACGTCCAGGCGCTTGCTCAGATAGCGGATGCGCCGGTCCATCTCGCGCAGCTGCTTCTTGCGGTAGATGTATTCGGCGTTCTCTGAGCGGTCACCCTCGGCGGCGGCCGCGCTGAGCGCAGCCACCACTTCGCGGCGGGCCTTCCACAGATCCGCCAGCTCGACCTTGAGCCGATCGAAGCCGGCGCGGGTGATGTAGGGGCTGGATTTTTCCGGCGGCGGACGCCAGCGCATCGAATCGGAACCGCCCCGCCCTCAGAGCCCGCCGCGGGTCAGCTTGAGCGGATCCAGCAGGCGCTCCAGTTCTTCCCGCGACAGGTCGGTCACTTCCAGCGCCACCTCGATGATCGGCCGGCCCTCGGCATAGGCCTGCTTGGCGGCGGCGGCGCCCTTTTCGTAGCCGATCACCGGGTTCAGCGCGGTGACCAGGATCGGGTTGCGCGCCAGCGCCTCGTTGAGCCGCTCATGCTTGACCTTGAAGGTGGCAATGGCCCGGTCCGCCAGCAGCCGGACAGCGTTGCCCAGCAGATGCAGGCTTTCCAGCAGGCTGGCGGCGACCACCGGCAGCATGACGTTGAGCTGGAAATTGCCGGACTGTCCGGCCACGGTGATCGTGGCGTCGTTGCCGATGACCCGGGCGGCCACCATGCAGACCGCTTCGGGGATGACCGGGTTGACCTTGCCGGGCATGATGGAAGAACCCGGCTGCAGGGCCTGCAGCTCGATTTCACCGAGGCCGGCCAGCGGGCCGGAATTCATCCAGCGCAGGTCGTTGCCGATCTTCATCAGCGACACGGCCAGGGTCTTGAGCTGACCCGACAGCTCCACCGCCACGTCCTGGCTGCCGATGCCCTCGAACTTGTTGTCGGCGGACTCGAACTCGAAGCCCGTCGAGCGCGCCAGCGCGGCAGCAACCCGCTCACCGAACTCTGGATGGGCGTTGATGCCGGTACCGACCGCCGTTCCTCCCTGGGGCAGACGGCGCAGCCGCTCCAGCGTGCCCAGCAGGCGGTCCTGCGCGCTGGCAACCTGCGCGGCCCAGGACTCCAGCTCCTGCCCCAGCGTCACCGGCATGGCGTCCATCAGGTGCGTGCGTCCGGTCTTGGCCACGTCGGCCAACTCCTCGGCCCGGCGCAGCAGCACGGCATGCAGGTGTTTCAGCGCCGGCAGCAGGTGCTCGGCCGTCAGCAGGCAGGCACTGACCTGGATCGTGGTCGGAATCACGTCGTTGGAGCTCTGGCCCATGTTGACGTGGTCGTTGGGATGAATCCCCAGCTTGCCGTCGGGGTCGGCCAGCCGGGAAATCACCTCGTTCGCGTTCATGTTCGAGCTGGTACCGGAACCGGTCTGGTAGACATCGACCGGGAACTGCGCGTCGTAGCGGTTGGCCGCGACCTCGGCGGCAGCCTGCATGATCGCCCCGGCCCTGGCCTCGTCGAGCATTTCCAGCTCGAGGTTGGCTTCCGCACAGGCGCTCTTGATCAGCCCCAGCGCCCGGATGAAGGCTGCCGGCATAGCCTGGCCGCTGATCGGAAAATTGTCGACCGCACGCTGGGTCTGGGCGCCCCACAAGGCATCCGCGGGCACCTGCAGTTCGCCCATGCTGTCTCGTTCGATTCGATGGTTGGTCATGGCTCGGCGTCTCGTCAGTTTTGATTGATTTTCAGTCTATTGGGCGCCACTCTTGAGCGCACTTGTCAGGATTTTTCCGCGACCAGGTAACAGATCCAGCCGGCATCCGCGTCACCGATCTCGGATGGCGAGTAGATCCCGTCGCCCTCCCCGGTCTCCTCATCCGTGCCCTCCCAGTACACCGTGGCGCGCGCGAAACCGGCTTCCAGCAACAGCTCGCGGATCTCCGGCAGCGTCCACAAGCGCCAGTGATACTCGAAGGCGTTCTTCAGCTTCGACTTGTCGGGAAACTCGAAATGGATGCGACAGGTCATGTGATGGTGGATGGGGTCGAAGCTGGCCTGATCCCACACGTAGGTGAAGTCGTCGTACTCCGTGCGTTCCTCGATTTCGCGATGGGCATCGTAACCCCCGAACGCGTCGAGGAACAGGATGCCGTCGTCGGCCAGCGCCGCCCGGGCGCGCTCGAAATAGGCCTTGAGCAGATCGCGCCGGGTGAACAGGTAGTAGCTGAAGTTCATCGCCAAAAGCGCATCGACGGGCGCGGTCTTGGCCGTAAGAACATCGTCATTGATCAGCTTGATGCGGTCAGCCTGGTCGTCGCTCAGGCTGGCCACGTGCTGCTCCCGCCCCCAGTCAAGGACTTCCGGGTCCAGATCGACGCCCACTGCCTCATGGTCCGGCCCCAGCCGCACCCAGGTGCAGGCGGTATTGGCGGTCCCGCAGAAGTCCTCGCGAATGCGCTTGAGCGGGCGGCCGCGCAGCGCCTGGAAGGTTTCGGCGACAAATTCCAGCTCCG
>SKKM01000259.1 GCA_007121485.1 Wenzhouxiangella sp.
TCGGCGACGAGCTGCGCTTCTTTTTCATCTCCTCCGACGTCCACCTGGGCCGTGCCGAAGGCGAGGTCAGCGAGGCGTCCATTGAAGGTGAGCGGCTGCGCTTCTCGGTCCGCGCGACCGGACACGCCAAGTGCGTGCGCTGCTGGCACCACCGCGACTCGGTCGGCGCCGATGACGCGCATCCTGAACTATGCGGCCGTTGCGTGACCAACGTGAGCGGCGTCGGCGAAATCCGAAGCTGGGCCTGAGCGCATGACTCAGACCATGCGACCAGGTCGTTACCTGCTGTGGCTGGCGCTGGCCGGCGTGTTGCTGGTGCTGGATCTGTGGACCAAGCACCTGGCCAGCCAGAACCTGGAACTGTTCCGACCGGTGCCGGTGACCGCCTGGCTCAACCTGACCCTGGCCCATAACGAGGGTGCGGCGTTCAGCCTGCTGGCCGATGCCGGCGGCTGGCAGCGCTGGTTCTTCACCGCGGTGGCGCTGATCGTCAGCGGCGTGCTGCTGGTCTGGCTCAAGCGCCTGCCGAATTCCGCACGCCTGCTGCCGGTGGCCATCGTCATGGTGCTGGCCGGCGCCCTGGGCAATATGATCGACCGCATTCGCCATGGCTACGTGGTCGATTTCATCGATGTGCACTACCAGGGCTGGCACTGGCCGGCGTTCAATATCGCCGACATGGTGATCGTCACCGGCGTGATCCTGCTGCTGCTGGAGGGATTCATTCCGCGACGGGTGACGCCGGCCGGGCCGGGGTGATCCGGGCAAACCCGATCGTGGTCGGGGCCGGGGTGATCGGCCTGACCACGGCCTGGTTGCTGCGGCGGGCCGGTTACCGGCCGCTGGTGCTCGATGCCGGCGAACCGGCCCGGGAATCCAGTTGGGCCGGCGGCGGCATCGTCTGCCCGGTGCCGCCGTGGCGCTATCCGCAACCGGTCAATGCGCTGGTCGAGCGCTCGCGCAGCCTGTATCCGGATCTGGTCGGGGAGCTGCAGCAGGCCAGCCGGGTGGACTGCGAGTACTGGCGGTCGGGCCTGCTGCTGGTCGGAGAGATGCTGGAACAGGGGCACGCGTGGTTGAGCGCCCGACAACCGCGCGCCGAGTTCGGCCAGGTCGCCGATTTCGAACCCGAGTTCGAGCCCCGGACGGCCCCCGCCGCCCTGTTGGCGGACATTCCGCAGTTGCGCAATCCGCGCCTGGCCCAGGCCCTGCTCGGCGCGCTGCGCCGCCACGACGTGGTGGTGCGGGGCCATGCGCCGGTTGAGCGCATCGAGTTCGCGAACGGTCGAGTGGCTGCGGTCATGCTGGCCAACGGTGATCGCGTGGCGGCGGCCGACGTGATCGTGGCGGCGGGCGCCTGGACTGACCGCCTGCTCGAGGCCTCGGGGCTGGCCGGGCTGGGCATCGAGCCGGTGCGCGGCCAGATGCTGCTGTTCAATCCGGGGCGCCGGCTGCTGCGGCACATGGTCAACCATGGCCGCGGCTACCTGATTCCGCGCCGCGACGGACGGATTCTGGCCGGGTCCAGCGCGGAGCGGGTGGGCTTCGACCGTCGCCCGCAGCAGGCCTTTTATCGCGACGCCCTCGGCATGGCGCGCGCCTGCCTGCCGGCGCTGCGCGAGTCGCAGATCGAGTGTCACTGGCTGGGTTTCCGGCCGGGAATCCGTGCCGACTTGCCGGCCATCGGGGCCTATCCCGGTGTTGCGGGACTGTGGCTGAATGCCGGGCATTTTCGCAACGGCCTGGGCATGGCGCCGGCGGCCGCCGAGCTGCTGATCCAGCGCATGCGCTCCGGCGTGCCCGGCCTGGCGTTCGGAGTCGCGCCGATGCAGGGCTGAATGAACGAAAAACCCCGGCGCCGGGCCGGGGTTTGTCGAAGCTGCGTCGTGAGCGGGCTTTCCTGTCAGTCTTCGCCCATCAGGAAGCCGAACAGGTGCAGCAGGCTGGAGAACAGGTTGTAGATGGACACGAACAGGGTGACCGTGGCCATGATGTAGTTGCGCTCGCCGCCGCGCACGATCTGCTGGGTCTGGTACAGGATCAGGCCGCACATCAGGACCGCGAACATGACCGAGACCGCCAGGCCCAGCGCCGTCATCTCGAAGAAGATGGCGCCCAGTCCGGCCAGGAACGCGACCAGGATGCCGACGAACAAGAACGGACCCAGAAAGCTGAAGTCTCGGCGCGTGGTCATGGCGAAGGCCGACAATCCGACGAAGGACACGGCGGTGGCGCCGAAGGCGGCGATCACCAGTTCATGGCCGTTGCTGAATACCGTGAGATAGCTGTTTACGATCGGTCCGAAAGTCGCGCCCATGAAGCCGGTCAGGGCGAAAACGCTGAGCAGGCCCCAGGCCGAGTTGCGCAGCGCCACGGTCAGGAACAGCAGGCCGAAGTAGCCGGCCAGGGTCAGCAGGACCCCGGGATAGGGCCAGCCGTTGGTCATGGCGATGTAGCCCATGGTGGCGCTGAACAACAGCGTCATGGCCAGCAGGTTCCAGGTGTTGCGCAGGACCTTGCGCGCGCTCTCGTCGATCTCCGCGCCGGCGCTGCGGGGCAGGGAAGCTGTACGGATTCGTTCGGTCATGGTCTCCAACTCTTGTGGTTCAGGGGGATTTTATGCCGCGGCAGCGCTGTCTGCCGCAGACATGGACAGCAATCTTAGCAGGAAGGTTTCGATGGGCCGAGGTGGACTTTATTCCAGAGCGCCATTGGCGATATAATGGTGGGCTGCCCGGAAATCCTGGTCGCGGGATGTCCGGATTCTCAAAAAACCCTTTGGAGACGATACGTCCATGAGCAAGAAATTCGAAGTATCGGCCGAACTGCGCGCTGATGTGGGGAAAGGTGCGAGCCGCCGCCTGCGTCGCGCGGGACGCGTTCCGGCCATTGTTTACGGTGCTGACCAGGATCCCGTCAGCCTGACCGTCGATCACAACTACATGATCCACGCCGTCGAAGACGAAGCTTTCCGCTCGTCGGTGCTGGATCTGGCCGTGACCGGCGGCGAGCGCCAGCAGGTGGTCCTGCGTGACCTGCAGCGCCACCCCTTCAAGCCGCTGATCACGCACGTGGATTTCCTGCGCGTATCGGCCGGCCAGGTCCTGCGCATCGAGGTGCCGCTGCACTTCGTCAACGAAGAGCAGTCCCCGGCCGGGCGCAAGGCCGGCGTGGTGATCTCGCACCAGATCACCGAGGTCGAAATCGCCGCCACCCCGGAGAACCTGCCCGAATACATCGAGATCGACCTGGCCACGCTGGAGCCGGGCGACAGCGTCATGCTCAGCGAGATCGTGCTGCCGGAAGGCGTCACCATCCCGGCCCTCGAAGTGTCCGACGACAACGACGCCCCGGTCGTGGCCGCGATCTTCATCCGCGAGTCGCAGGGTACCGGTGAGCTGGCCGCCGAGGCCGATGCCGCCGCCGACGTGGCGCCCGAGGTTGAAACCGTGGCCGAGTCCGAAGAGGCTGACGAGGACGCGGATGAGGCAGCGGATGAGTCCGGCGACGAAGAGAGCCGCAAGGACGACTGATCGGCAGCTTCGCCTATTGTCGAGGCTGGGCCAGGCAGCGCAATGAGTGAGCGTTGGCTGGTCGTCGGCCTTGGCAATCCCGGA
Organism: Wenzhouxiangella sp.; assembly: GCA_007121485.1. GTDB lineage: Bacteria > Pseudomonadota > Gammaproteobacteria > Xanthomonadales > Wenzhouxiangellaceae > Wenzhouxiangella. The sequence goes on from SKKM01000259.1 coordinate 3,618, forward strand.
AGCCAGTACGAAAGAACCCGGCACAATGCCGGGTTCTGGTTCATTGACGCCCTGGACCGCCTTCACGTCAGCGGCCTGAAGAAGGACAGGAAGTTTCACGGCCTGAGCGGCCGCGCGCGTCCCGGCGGGACCGAGGCGGTCTTGCTCAAGCCCGAGACCTTCATGAATGATTCGGGGCGTTCGGTCCGGGCCGTCACGGATTACTTCCAGATTCCGCTCGAGCGCGTGCTGGTCGCCTACGACGACCTGGATTTGCCGCCGGGTACGGTGCGTCTCAAGCTGGGCGGCGGTCACGGCGGGCATAACGGCTTGCGCAGCCTGTTTTCCCACCTCGATGGCCCCGGGTTCTGGCGGCTGCGCATCGGCATCGGGCATCCCGGAATCCGCGAGGCGGTGACGCCATGGGTTCTGAGTCGCGCCGGGGCAGCGGACGAGACGGCCATCATGGCCGCGATCGACAAGGCCGCAGAGGTCGTGCCGGAGTTGCTAAAGGGGCGGCCCGAGCGCGCCATGCAGACCTTGCACACGGTCGCGTCCAGCGACCCAGCTCAAGGAGATTGAAAGCCAGTGGGATTCAAATGCGGCATCGTGGGCCTGCCCAACGTGGGCAAGTCGACCCTGTTCAACTGCCTGACCAAGGCCGAGATCGCGGCCGAGAATTACCCGTTCTGCACCATCGAGCCCAACGTGGGCATGGTGGCGGTGCCGGATCCGCGCCTGCAGGCGCTGGCCGATATCGTGCGGCCGGAAAAGATCGTCCCGACCATGATGCAGTTCGTCGACATCGCCGGACTGGTGGCCGGCGCCTCGCGCGGGGAGGGCCTGGGCAACAAGTTCCTGGCCCACATCCGCGAAACCGACGCCATCGCCCACATCGTGCGCTGTTTCGTCGACGATGACGTCACCCACGTGGCCGGCCGCATCGATCCGCTGTCGGATATCGAGACCATCGACACCGAACTGGTCCTGGCCGATCTGGAGACGGCCGAAAGGGCGCTCGACCGCACGGCGCGCCAGAGCAAGTCCGGCGACAAGGAAGCCAGGCGCCTGACCGAGTTGCTGACGCGGGTGGTCGAGCACCTGGGCAGCGGTGCCGCGCTGAGAACCCTGGAATTGGCCGACGAGGAGCGCACGACCCTCAAGACCTGGCAGTTCATCACCGCCAAGCCGGTGCTGTTCGTGGCCAACGTCGATGATTCCGCCGCAGCCGACAACGCCCTGGTGGAACGGGTGCGGGCGCACGCCGAAGGTCAGGGTGCCGAGGTGGTCGTGCTGTGCGCGGCGCTTGAGGCCGAACTGGCCGAGTTGAGCGCCGAGGAGCAGGCCGAGTTTCTGGCCGATCTGGGCCAGAGCGAGCCTGGCCTGAACCGCTTGATCCGGGCCGGCTACGCGCTGCTTGACCTGCTGACCTTTTTCACCGCCGGACCGAAAGAGGTGAGGGCCTGGACGGTGCGCCGCGGAGCGACCGCGCCGCAGGCGGCGGGCCGCATCCACACCGACTTCGAGAAGGGCTTCATTCGCGCCGAAGTGACCGCGTTCCACGATTTCATCGCCTGCGGCGGGGAGGCGGGCGCGAAGGCGGCCGGCAGGCTCCGGCTCGAGGGCAAGGACTACATCGTCGCCGAGGGCGACGTGATGCATTTCCGCTTCAATGTCTGAACTTCCCTGCGGCGGAGTTCCGGGGCGCCGGGCGCGGCGCAAATTGTGCATCGGTCAGTTGACTCCGGCCGACGCTTGGGCGACAATAGCGGGCTTCGTCTGGATTTGACGATCAGGAGTTTTTCGAACATCGATTTGTTCGGAGGGGTACTCAAGCGGTCAACGAGGGCAGACTGTAAATCTGCTGGCTATGCCTTCGCAGGTTCGAATCCTGCCCCCTCCACCACAATTTGAGCGTGTTCGGAGGTAGACCGGACGACCCGAGCGGGTGTAGTTCAATGGTAGAACCTGAGCCTTCCAAGCTCATGATGTCGGTTCGATTCCGATCACCCGCTCCAAATTTACAGACCGCGCCCACGTAGCTCAGGCGGTAGAGCACTCCCTTGGTAAGGGAGAGGTCACTGGTTCGAGTCCAGTCGTGGGCACCAGATTCGGCGCCTCGGGCGCTGTTGGATCAACATCAGGGAACGGAGTTTTTGACGCATGTCCAAGGCAAAGTTTGAACGCACGAAGCCGCACGTGAACGTAGGCACGATTGGTCACGTTGACCATGGCAAGACGACGCTGACGGCGGCACTGACGA
>SKKM01000141.1 GCA_007121485.1 Wenzhouxiangella sp.
CGGTCGGCCGCGCCATGCTGTGGGACATCGTCCCGGCCGGGCTGCCGTTCGAACTGGTCAACCAGGTGCTGAAGAAAAAGCAGATTTCGCGCCTGATCGACGAGTGCTACCGTCACCTGGGCCTGAAGAAGACCGTGGTCTTCGCCGACCAGCTGATGTACACCGGGTTTGCCTACTCGACGCGGGCCGGGGTTTCCATCGGTCTGGACGACCTGCAGGTGCCGCCGGAGAAGAAGGAAATCCTCGAGCGCGCCGAGAAGGAAGTGCTGGATATCCAGCACCAGTACTCTTCCGGCGTGGTCACTTCCGGCGAGCGCTACAACAAGGTGGTCGACATCTGGTCGCGCACCAACGAGGAAGTCGCGCGCGCCATGATGAAGCGCATCGGCAAGGAAACCCGGATCGATGCCCAGGGCAACGAGGTCGAGGAAGACTCGATGAACTCGATCTTCATCATGGCCGACTCCGGCGCCCGTGGCTCGGCGGCCCAGATTCGCCAGCTGGCCGGCATGCGCGGACTGATGGCCAAGCCGGACGGCTCGATCATCGAAACACCCATCACGGCCAACTTCCGCGAGGGCCTGAACGTCCTGCAGTACTTCATCTCCACTCACGGCGCGCGCAAGGGTCTGGCCGACACGGCGCTCAAGACCGCCAACTCCGGTTATCTGACCCGGCGCCTGGTCGACGTGGCCCAGGACCTGGTGGTCATCGAGGATGACTGCGGGACCGAGCAGGGCGTCGAGATGCTGCCGATCGTGGAAGGCGGCGACATCGTCGAGCCGCTGCGCGAGCGCATTCTCGGCCGCGTCGTGGCCCAGGACATCTATCACAGCGACAGCGACGAGATCCTGTGTGCCCGCGGCACGCTGCTCGACGAGCAGTGGGTCGCCACCCTGGAGCAGAACGGCGTCGACCGCGTCCTGGTCCGCTCGCCGATCACCTGCGAAACCAAGCACGGGATCTGCGCGGCCTGCTACGGGCGCGACCTGGCCCGCGGCAGCATCGTCAATCATGGCGAGGCGGTCGGGGTGATCGCCGCCCAGTCGATCGGTGAGCCGGGCACCCAGCTGACCATGCGGACCTTCCACATCGGCGGTGCCGCGTCGCGTTCGGTGGCCATCGACCACATCGAGGTCAAGTCCGGCGGCACGGTTCGCTTCTACAACCTGAAGTCGGTGGAAAACTCCGACGGCTTGCTGGTGGCGGTGTCGCGCTCGGGCGAGTTGTCGGTGATCGACAGCCAGGGTCGCGAGCGCGAGCGCTACAAGATTCCCTACGGCGCCGTGCTCAGCGTCAAGGAAGGGGATGCCGTCGATATCGGCCAGAACGTCGCCAACTGGGACCCGCACACCCACCCGGTCGTTACCGAAGTGGCCGGTGTGGCCAGTTTCCAGGACTTCATCAGCGGGGTGACCGTTGCCGAGGAGACCGACGACATCACGGGCCTGAGCTCGGTGGTCGTCACCGATCCCAAGAAGCGCGGCAGCGAGGGCAAGGATTTGCGCCCGATCATCCGCCTGCTCGACAAGAAGGGCAAGGCGATCAACATCCCCAACACCGAGCAGCCGGCGCAGTACTACCTGCCGGCAGGCGCGGTCGTCAACGTCACCGACGGCCAGGAAATCAAGGTCGGCGACGTCGTTGCGCGCATTCCCCAGGAGTCGTCCAAGACCCGCGACATCACCGGTGGTCTGCCGCGCGTGGCCGACCTGTTCGAGGCCAGAAAGCCCAAGGAAGGCGCGTTGCTGGCCGAGGCCTCCGGCGTGGTCAGCTTCGGCAAGGAAACCAAGGGCAAGCAGCGCCTGGTCATCACCGACGAGGCCGGCGAGGTGCACGAGGAGTTGATTCCGAAGTGGCGCCAGGTCCTGGTGTTCGAGGGTGAACACGTGCAAAAGGGCGAAACCGTGGTTGACGGCGAGCCGAACCCGCACGACATCCTGCGTCTGCTCGGCGTCGAGGCACTGGCCAACTACCTGGTCCAGGAAATCCAGGACGTCTATCGCCTGCAGGGCGTGAAGATCAACGACAAGCACATCGAGGTGATCATTCGCCAGATGCTGCGCAAGGTCGAGATCCTCGACGGCGGCGATACCCGTTTCCTGCGCGGCGAGCAGGTGGACGCGATCCGCGTGCTGGAAGAAAACGTGCGGGCGGAGGCCGACGGTCTGCGGCCGGCCACCTTCCAGCGCGTGCTGCTGGGCATCACCAAGGCCTCGCTGGCGACCGAGTCGTTCATTTCCGCGGCTTCGTTCCAGGAAACGACCCGGGTGCTCACCGACGCGGCGGTGCGTGGCACCACCGACAACCTGCGCGGCCTGAAGGAAAACGTCATCGTCGGTCGCCTGATTCCGGCCGGAACCGGGCGCGTGGCGATGGCCCGGCGCAAGGCGGAGCGACTGCAGCAGGTCAGCTACCAGGATGTCGATGCCGAACTGGCCGCGGCCCTGCGGGCGTCGGACGCCGAACAGCACAGCGAGGCGGACGAGAGCGTTTCCGAATAGGCCATGGCCCTCGCCGGCCGTCTGGCGGCCGGCGAGGGCAGAAATCGAGCGGGTCCCGGGGCGCCCAGGGGACGCGGCTATCGGGCTGCGTCCAGTTGACAGTGCCTCTCAGACCCTTTAATATTCCCGTTCTTCGGCAGACCGCTTTGCGGTTCTGTCGTTTGTTTTCTTAAGGTCCAATAATATGTCCACGATCAATCAGTTGGTTCGCAAGCCCCGGCGTGCGAAACAGTACAAGTCGAATGTGCCCGCGCTGGAGGCCTCGCCGCAGAAGCGTGGCGTGTGCACGCGCGTGTACACCACCACACCGAAAAAGCCCAATTCCGCGCTGCGCAAGGTGGCGCGCGTGCGGCTGACCAACGGTTACGAAGTGACCAGCTACATCGGGGGTGAAGGCCACAATCTGCAGGAGCACTCGGTTGTGCTCATCCGCGGTGGCCGAGTCAAGGACCTGCCCGGCGTGCGCTACCACACCGTCCGCGGCAGCCTCGATACCGCCGGCGTCGCCGATCGCCGCCAGGCGCGTTCGAAATACGGCGCCAAGCGCCCGAAGAAATAGGAGCAGCTCCCATGTCCCGCAAGCATTCGAATTTCGAGCGCTCGATCCTGCCGGATCCCAAGTTCGGCAATGAAATGATCGCGCGTTTCATCAATATGGTCATGAAGAGCGGCAAGAAGTCGGTCGCCGAGCGCATCGTCTACGGCGCCATCGACGAGATGGAGCGTCGCGGCCAGGGCGAGCCTCTTTCGGCCATCGAGAAGGCGCTGGAAAATGTCGCGCCGGCCGTCGAGGTCAAGTCGCGCCGCGTCGGCGGTGCCACCTACCAGGTGCCGGTCGAAGTGCGTCCCAAGCGCCGCCAGACCCTGGCCATGCGCTGGGTCATCGATGCGGCGCGCAAGCGTGGCGAGGCGAGCATGCCGCTGCGCCTGGCCGGCGAGCTGATGGATGCTGTGGAAGAGCGCGGTTCGGCGGTGAAGAAGCGCGAAGATGTTCACCGCATGGCCGAGGCCAACAAGGCTTTCTCGCATTACCGCTGGTAATGCGCCAACCCGCAGAGGTTCAAGTACCGTGTCACGCAAAGTATCAATCGAGCGCTACCGCAATATCGGGATCATGGCGCACATCGACGCCGGCAAGACCACGACCACCGAGCGCATCCTGTTTTACACCGGCGTTTCCCACAAGCTTGGGGAGGTTCACGACGGCAATGCCGTGATGGACTGGATGGAGCAGGAGCAGGAGCGCGGCATCACCATCACCTCTGCGGCAACCACCTGCTTCTGGAAGGGAATGGACCAGGACTGGCCCGAGTACCGGATCAACATCATCGACACCCCGGGTCACGTCGACTTCACCATCGAGGTGGAGCGCAGCCTGCGCGTGCTCGATGGCGCGGTTGCAGTGTTCTGTGCCGTCGGCGGCGTCGAGCCGCAGTCCGAGACGGTCTGGCGCCAGGCCACCAAGTACCAGGTGCCCCGCATGTGCTTCGTCAACAAGATGGATCGCACCGGCGCCAACTTCCAGCGCGTGGTCGGGCAGATCAAGGACCGTCTGGGCGCCAACCCGGTGCCGATCCAGCTGCCGATCGGCGCGGAAGAGAATTTCGAGGGCGTGATCGACCTGGTCAAGATGCGGGCGATCTACTGGGATGTCGAAAACATGGGCACGACCTATGAAGCGCGCGACATTCCGGCCAACCTGGCCGATGAGGCCGCCGCGGCCCGCGAGTTCATGATCGAATCCGCCGCCGAAGCCGTCGAAGAGCTGATGGAGAAATACCTCGAGGGCGAAGAGCTGACCAACGAGGAAATCATCCGCGGTCTGCGCGAGGGCACCCTCAAGAACGAGGTTGTTCCGGTCCTGTGCGGCACGGCCTTCAAGAACAAGGGCGTGCAGGCGCTGCTGGACGCGGTCGTTCAGTACATGCCTTCGCCGACCGAGGTCAAGGCCATTCGCGGCGTTGACGAGAACGAGGAAGAGGACGTCCGCAAGTCCAGCGACGAAGAGCCTTTCGCCGCGCTGGCTTTCAAGATCGCGACCGACCCCTTCGTCGGCACCCTGACCTTCTTCCGGGTTTACTCCGGGGTGGTCAAGTCCGGTGACACGGTGTTCAATCCGGTCAAGGGCAAGAAGGAGCGCATCGGCCGCATCCTGCAGATGCACGCCAACTCGCGCGAGGAAATCAAGGAAGTGCGCGCCGGCGACATCGCCGCCGCGGTCGGCCTGAAGGACGTGACCACCGGGGATACCCTGTGCGATCCCTCGAATTCCATAACGCTCGAGCGCATGGAGTTCCCGGAGCCGGTGATCGCGGTCGCGGTCGAGCCCAAGACCAAGAGCGACCAGGAAAAGATGGGCATCGCCCTGTCCAAGCTGGCCCAGGAGGATCCGTCCTTCCGCGTGCACACCGATGAGGAGTCGGGCCAGACCATCATTTCCGGGATGGGCGAGCTGCACCTGGACATCATCGTCGACCGCATGCGGCGCGAGTTCAAGGTCGAGGCCAACGTCGGCAAGCCGCAGGTCGCCTACCGCGAGACCATTCGCCAGGCCGTCGAGGCCGAGGGCAAGTTCGTTCGCCAGTCGGGCGGTCGCGGCCAGTACGGGCACGTCAAGATCCGCCTCGAGCCCCTCGAGGAGGGCGGCGGATACCAGTTTGTCGACGAAGTGGTCGGCGGCGTGGTGCCCAAGGACTACATCCCTGCGGTCGGCAAGGGTATTGCCGAGCAGATGAACAACGGCGTTCTTGCCGGCTTCCCGATGGTGGACGTCAAGGCGACCCTGTTCGACGGCTCCTACCACGAGGTCGACTCCAGCGAAATGGCGTTCAAGATCGCCGGCTCCATGGCGTTCAAGGAAGGCGCGCTGAAGGCCAGACCGGTTCTGCTCGAGCCGATCATGAAGGTCGAGGTGGTCAGCCCTGAGGACTACATGGGCGACGTGATGGGCGACCTTAACCGCCGCCGCGGCCTGGTCCAGGGCATGGAAGACGTCCCGGCCGGCAAGGTGATTCGCGCCAACGTGCCGCTGGCGGAGATGTTCGGTTATGCCACTGACCTGCGCTCGATGAGCCAGGGCCGGGCGACCTATTCCATGGAGTTCCTGCACTACTCGGAAGCTCCGAACAGCGTGGCCGAAGAAGTCATGAAGAAGTCGGCCTGACGTCGAATCCACTTTCTAGGAAATCAGCAAGGAAATACCCATGTCCAAGGCAAAGTTTGAACGCACGAAGCCGCACGTGAACGTAGGCACGATTGGTCACGTTGACCATGGCAAGACGACGCTGACGGCGGCACTGACGAAGGTATGCGCGGAAGCCCGC
>SKKM01000088.1 GCA_007121485.1 Wenzhouxiangella sp.
CCCTGGCACGAGCGGGCGAAAAAGTACCTGACTCACGGCTTCGGCCCGGTGCTGACCTTCGGCATCCGCGGCGGCGAGTCGGCCGGGCGGACGTTCATCAACTCGGTCGAGCTGGCCAGCCACCTGGCCAACGTGGGCGATGCCAAGACCCTGGTCATCCACCCGGCCAGCACCACCCACCAGCAGCTCAGCGAAGCCGAGCGCAAGGCCGCCGGCATCAAGCCGGAGCAGATCCGGGTCTCGGTCGGCATCGAGCACATCGACGACATCATCGCCGACTTCGCCCAGGCCCTGGACAAGGCCGGGCTGGAGGTCGCGGCATGAGCGAGGCCGTTTCCGGCGAACGCAGCATCCTGAGGCTGGAACGCCCGCCGCCGCTGGGCGGCGGGCTGGTGCTGGAGCGCCTGCAGATCGGCTACCGGACCTGGGGCCGGCTCAACCCGGCCGGCAGCAATGCCGTGCTGGTGTGCCCGGCGCTGACCGGCAACGCCGACGTCGACCAGTGGTGGCCCGGTCTGCTGGGTCCGGGCAAGGCGCTGGATCCGGAGCGCGAGTTCATCATTGCCGCCGACGTGCTCGGTGGCTGCGGCCTGACCAGCGGACCGACGCTGAACCAGGAGGGCGAGCGCTTTCCGTCGGTGACCGTGCGCGCCATGGTCGACGCCCAGCGCCTGCTGCTCGATCACCTGGGCGTCAAGACCCTGCGCCTGGTGATCGGCGGATCGCTGGGCGGCATGCAGGCCCTGGAATGGGCGGTCAGCCATCCCGAGCGCGTCGATGCCGCCGCCGTGATCGCCGCGCCGGCCCGCCAGACCGCCTGGGCGCGCGCCTTCAACCACGTGCAGCGCCGCGCGCTGGAACTGGACGACTCGCTGGACCTGGCGCGCATGGTGGCGATGATCAGCTATCGCCACTGGGACAACCTCAACCCGCGCTTCGACCCCGCCGATCCGGCAGACCCCACCGGCAGCTGGCTGGATTTTCATGGCCGCGCGCTGACCGAGCGTTTTGATCGGCACGCCTACCTGCGCCTGGCCGAGGCCATGGACACCCATGATGTCGGACTTGGCCGCGGCGACGTCACCCAGGCCCTGCGCGCCACCGAAGTGCCGACCCTGCTGGTCGGCATCAGTACCGACCTGCTCTACCCGCCGGCGGAGCTGGAAACCATCGCGTCGGAAATGCGGGACGCCGAGCTGGCCGTGCTGGAAGCCCCGCAGGGCCACGACGCGTTCCTGATCGAGCAGGAGGCGATCAACCGACAGGTGGCCAGCTTTCGTTGCCGGCGGCGTTTGCCGTACCGGCTGAGTGTTTGCCGCGGCTAGGCCCGGAACCGCACTGCTGCGATCTCACTCCGGCAGCGGAATGAACTCGTGCTCGCCGATGACCTGGTCAAAACGCCCGGCGCGCCGGTCCTCCTTGGCCTGCTCGATGCGATCACGACGCGAGGAGACGAAGTTCCACCAGATGTGGCGCGGGCCGTCCATGGGCTCGCCACCGAGCAGCATGAAGCGGCTGTCGCGTGCAGCCTGGACCACCAGGCCGGGTTCGTCCTTGAGGACCAGCAGTCTGCCGGCTTCCCAGCGCTGGCCGTCAATGATCAACTCGCCTTCGACCAGGTAGATCGCGCGCTCGGCTACCCGGCTGTCGATGGCCAGGCGACTGCCTGCCTGGAGTCGAACATCGGCATAGAGCGTTTCGGAGGCCGTTTTCACCGGTGAGCGGGCGCCGAAGGCCTCGCCGGTGAGCAGGCGGATGCGAGCACCATCGGCCTCGATCTCGGGTAGGTCATCCTGCGCGATATGGGTGAAATCCGGCCCGGTCTCCTCCACGGATTGCGGCAGGGCCACCCAGGCCTGGATGCCGGACAAACGGCTGCCGTCGGGTCTGAGTTCCGGCGGGGTGCGCTCGGAGTGGGCGATGCCGCGGCCGGCGGTCATCCAGTTGACCGCGCCCGGCTCGATGGTCTGGACTGTCCCCAAACTGTCGCGGTGACTCATGGCGCCGGTGAACAGGTAGGTCACCGTGGCCAGGCCGATGTGCGGGTGCGGGCGCACGTCCAGGCCGCGACCGGGCTCGAAATCGTTCGGCCCCATCTGGTCGAAGAACACGAACGGCCCGACCATGCGGCGCTCGCGGGCCGGCAGCGCGCGGCGCACCTCGAAGCCGCCGATATCGCTGCTGCGCGGCACGATGATCTGCTCGACGTGGGCCAGTTCGGCGGCCTCGGCAGCGGCTTGGGGGCAGTCGTGATGGCTCATGGTGTTCTTACTCCTGCTCATGGGTTCCAACAGACGGGTTGCCCGAACAGGATGCTCGGACCTGGAGGATGCGTTCGGCCACCCGATAGTAGCAGGGCAACAGGGCGACAAAACCCGCGGCCGACGAACCAACGATGCTCGGCGCGCACCCACCACCACTTGTCAATCCACACAGTTACACATAAACTGTGGGCATGAAAAACATCACCCTCAGCGTCGACGAAAAAGTCCTCGCCGCAGTCCGACGAGTGGCGGCCGATCAAGGCACCACGGTCAATGCGCTGGTTCGCGAGCACCTGACCCGGCTGGCCGAGCACCAGGACCGAGCCGCACGGGCGCGTCTCAAGATTCGCGAACTCAGTCGGACCTCCGAGGCCCGCATCGGCTCGTCCAGGTGGCAGCGGGACGAGTTGCATGAGCGTTGACTGTTTTCTGGACACCAACGTCCTGGTTTACGCCGTTGCGTCTGACCCCGCTGCTGCGCGCAAGCGCGAGGCGGCCCTGGCGCTCATCGAGCAAGTGGACTTCGCCCTGTCGGCGCAGGTGCTGCAGGAGTTTTACGTGACGGTGACGCGCAAGCTCGAAACGCCGCTGTCTTCGGTTCAGGCCATGGAATGGATCGAGCAGTGGGACGCCTTTCCATGCGTTGGCATCGATGCGGCGCTGGTCAAGGTCGCGGCCGAACTCAGCGAGCGCTACCGCATCAGCTATTGGGACGCTGCCGTCATCGCCGCCGCCGAGCTGGCCGGGGCCGATATTGTCTACAGCGAGGACCTGAATGATGGTCAGCGCTACGGCCACGTGATGATCAGGAATCCGTTTGCCGACCGCGGACTTGTCCAGGATCGCGGATAGGGTCGAACGCTGCCCGCTCGGAGCTTTTGCCGGCGCTGTCAGGAATCCAGCACTTCAAAACTCAGCCCGGCATGCTCGACCAGGCGCGGGATGAGCTTTTCGGCCATCGCCGTCGACGGCGTCCAGAAGCCGCCGGGTGGTGAGCCTTCGGGCAGGTCGGTGGCCAGGGTATAGGCCGCTTCGCCCAGCATCTTGGACGTCGAGCCGTAGCCGGGGTCGCGGTCACCGGAGACCCGCACGCGGACTTCGTGGCCGTCGTCGTCGCGCCCGACCAGCAGCAGCTTGAACAGGCCGCGCTCGCGCTCCTCCGGACTTGGCCCCTCGCCCGGCTTGGGCAGCACGCGCTTCTGCATCAGCTTGCGGGTCGGGCCCAGGCTTGCCCCCAAGGCAAAGCCGCCCAAGGCCAGCGACCAGCCAATCGCCCGGCGCCGGCCCTTGAAGCCACGGCCGGTCATCATCGCTTCTTCGTAGGTGAAATCCTCGCCCCAGGGCCGGCCCTGCAGGGCGTGTGAGCGATGCACGATGCGGGTATTGATCGCCGCCATCACGAACGGCGCCAGCCAGGCGTCGAGGTCGTCGTCGAACTTCGGGCCCTTGACGTAGGGCTGGCGCGGACCCTTGCGGAATTCTTCCGGGCACAACGCGTAAGGGTTTTTCGCGATGCGCGCGATCTCGGGATCGCTGCGGCTGGACTCGATGATGTTGAGCATGCTGGCCGCCGTGCCGCCGCTCATCTTGCCGCGGAGCGACTGCACCCCCAGCCGCACTCTCGGCATCGGCTTGCCGAACAGGCGCTGGGCGTGATGCTGAAGGAACCACACGCCCAGGTCGGAGGGAATCGAATCAAAGCCGCAGCAGTGCACCAGGCGCGCGCCGGAGGCCATGGCGGCCTCCTCGTGGGCGTCCAGCATCTGGCGCATCCACGGGACCTCGCCGGTCAGGTCGCAGTAGTCGGTGCCGCTGGCGGCACAGGCCGCGACCAGCTGCGTGCCATAGAGGGCATAGGGTCCGACAGTCGAACACACGGCGCGGGTTTGCGCGACCAACTCATCGAGCGAGGCGCGGTCGTGCGAGTCGGCGACCAGCAGGGGCAGCTCGGCCGCCACCTCGCCCAGCTCGTCGCGCACCGTTTCCAGCTTGTCCCGGCTGCGCCCGGCCAGCGCCCACTTGAACTCGCCGCCGGCCGCGTGGCGCTGAAGCAGGTACTCGGCCACCAGGCGCCCGGTGAATCCGGTCGCGCCCAGCAGCACCAGGTCGAATTGCGGCTGATCGCTCATGTTCTGGATATCCCTCGCATGCAGGCAAACCCAAGCTTAACCGCTGCGGCCGGCAAGATGGTTCAGGCCGCCCGCGCTGATAAACTGGCGGGATAGATTCTCGCTGCTCGAAGGACTAGCCTTGCACACCCTCACCCTCACCCGCCCCGACGACTGGCACCTGCACGTGCGCGACGGTGCCATGCTGGCCAGCGTGGTTCCGGACACCGCGCGCCAGTTCGGCCGCGCCATCATCATGCCCAACCTCAAGCCCCCGGTGGCCACCGTGGATCAGGCCCTGGCCTACCGCGAGCGCATCCTGGCCGCGGTGCCCGAGGGCATGAGTTTCCAGCCCCTGATGACCCTGTACCTGACCGAGCAGACCACGCCGGACGAGATTCACCGCGCGGCGGACTGCCAGCACGTTTACGCGGTCAAGTACTACCCGGCCGGAGCGACCACCAACGCGGCCAGCGGGGTGCGGGTGATCGACCGGGTCTGGCCGGTGCTGGAAGCGATGCAGGACGTTCGCCTGCCGCTGCTGATGCACGGCGAGGTCACCGACTCCGACATCGACGTGTTCGACCGCGAGGCGGTGTTCATCGAGCGGCATCTCAGTCGCCTGGTGAAGGCCTTTCCCGAACTGCCCATGGTGCTGGAGCACATCACCACCAAGGACTCGGCCGACTTCGTGCGCGAGGGCCCGGCCAACCTGGCCGCCACCGTCACCGCCCATCACCTGCTGCTCAACCGCAACGCCATGTTCGAGGGCGGCCTGCGCCCGCATCACTACTGCCTGCCGCTGATCAAGCGCGAGCAGCATCGCCAGGCGCTGGTCGAGGTCGCCACCAGCGGCAGTCCAAAGTTCTTTCTGGGCACCGACTCCGCCCCGCACCCCAAAGCGGCCAAGGAATCCGACTGCGGCTGCGCCGGTATCTACTCGGCCCGCAATGCCATGGCTTTCTACGCCGAAGTCTTTGAAGAGGCCGGCGCGCTGGATCGACTGGAAGCATTCGCCAGCCACTACGGCCCGGACTTCTACAGGCTGCCGCGGAACAACGATCAGATCACGCTGATCCGCGAACAAGAGAGAGTGCCGGAAGTGGTGGACTTCGGCGGCCATCCGGGGATTCCCCTGCGGGCGGGCGGAAGCGTGGGTTGGCGAGTGGCGGCTGGTTGAAGCCCGAGCGTTGGCTCGAGCAAGAACGGCCCCTCTCGACTGCCTCGATGCAGCGGTCGGGCCCAAGCTGGACCTGGCCTGCAAGGCGTGGATAGAATCAAATCTGGTCCCCCAGGCCCGGCGGCCGCGAGTAGTGCTGGTGCCAGACTCGACGGAAGACTTTGGGTTCTTTACCCGCGAAGACGGCCTGTTCGTCATTCCGCTCGAGGCGGTGTC